>DATGGL010000211.1:0-7904 GCA_035308605.1 Bryobacteraceae bacterium | reverse complement strand
CACGACGAAGGTTCCGATCAACGAAACCGGCACCGCGAGCAGCGGAATCAGCGTCGCGCGCCAGCCCTGGAGGAAGACGTAAACCACGACCACCACCAGCGCGAGCGCCTCGAATAAGGTGTAGATGATCTCTTTCATTCCGGCCGTGACTGCGGCCGTCGTATCCAGGCTGATGGTGTAACTGAGGTCGTCCGGGAATCGTTTGCTAAGCAATTCCACACGCGCGCGCAGCGCCTTCGCCGCGTCCACGGCATTCGATCCCGGAAGCTGATAGCAAGCCAGAACCGACGCGGGCCGTCCATTGTAGCGGCCGTTCAAGCTATAGAGCTGCGCGCCGAGCTCGAGCCGGGCGACATCCTTCAGCGTCAGATTCGATCCGTCCGGATTGGCGCGCAAAAGCACATCGCCGAAATCCTCGGGAGTCACCAGGCGTCCTTGCGCGCGGACGGTGTAAGTGAACTGCTGGCCGGGAGGCGCCGGCTCGCCGCCGACCTGGCCTGCCGGATTCACCGTGTTCTGCGTCTGCAACGCCTGGATAATCTGCGGGACCGTGACCTGCAGTTTCGCGAGCTGATCCGGCTTGACCCAGGCGCGCATCGCGTACTGTCCCGCGCCGAAAACCTGCACCCGGGCGATTCCGGGAACGCGCGTCAATTCGTCGATCAGATTGATGTATGCGTAATTTGCCAGAAACGTGTTGTCGTAGGTGCCCTTGGGCGAATACAACGCGACCAGAAGCAGCGGCGCCGACAGCGATTTCTGCACGACCAGACCCGAAGTGGTCACCTGCGCCGGCAACTGCGGCTGCGCCTGCGAAGTTCGCAACTGTGTCAGGACCTGATCGATATTCGGGTCCGTCTTCACATCGAAATCGACCGTGATCTGCGATTGTCCGCTGCTCGAGTTGATCGAGTACATGTAATTCATGTTGTCGACGCCGCTGATCTGCTCTTCGAGCGGCGTGGCAACGGATTGCTCAAGAGTGATCGCGTCGGCGCCGGGGAAATTCGCGGCAACCAGAATCTCCGGCGGCACGATGTTGGGAAATTGGGCGACCGGCAGACCGAGCATCGACACGGCGCCAATGATCACCATCAGGATCGCGATCACCATGGCCACGATCGGGCGGTTAATAAAGAATCGGGACATGCGCTACTTGCCTTCGCCGGCGTCAGGCTTCGGATTCACCATCGCGCCGTCGCGGGCTTTCAACGTGCCGTCCGTAACCACGCGATCGCCGGCCTGGATCCCGCCGGTGATGATCCACAACTGCCCGACGCGGTCGCCCACTTGAACCGTTTTTAAGCTGATCTTGTTGTCGGGTCCCACAACGGCCACCAGATAGCGGCCTTGAAGCTCGGTGACGGAACGCTGCGGGACCAGAATCGCTCCCTTGCGAAATCCCGTCATCGCGCGAATGCGCCCGAACTGGCCGGGCCGCAGGATGTTTCCCGGATTCGCGAATTCGCCCACGATGCGGATGGTTCCCGTCTGCGAATCGATCTGACGGTCGGCGAAAATGATTTTGCCGGAGTGCGGATAGATGCTGCCGTTTGAGAGCGTCAACTGGAGCGGAACCGTGCTTCCCTGGCGGAGCATGTCGGCGCCGCTGGATTTCAGCCTTCCGGACAGCTCCATGTACTCCTGTTCGCTGATCGAAAAATAAGACTTGATGGGATCTACCGACGACACAGTCGTCAGCACCGTGGTCGCGCTCACCAGATTGCCCATCTGCACGGTGGCAATTCCCGCGATGCCGTCGATCAGCGAACGGACCCTGGTGAATCCAAGATTCAATTGCGCGGTCTCGACGTTGGCTTCGGCGGCTTGGATCGACGCCTGGCTGGCTTGAATGGCGGCCTCGTCGGTTTTGATCAAAGCTTCATTCTGCGCCAGCGCCTGATTATCGTTGTCCAACTGGCTCTGTGGAATCGCGCGGGCTGCTGCCAGCGGCGTGTCGCGCTTCACGTTGATCGTCGCCAGCCCGAGTTGCGCCCGGGCCTGCGCAAGCTGCCCTTCGGCCTGCGCGAGCTGTCCCCGAGCCTGCGCAAGCTGGCCCTTCGCCTGATCGAGCACCGCCTGGAACGGCCGGGGATCGATCTCGAACAGAACGTCGTCTTTATGAACCAGCGAGCCTTCCCGGTAATCCTGCTTGATCAGGTATCCGGAGACTTGCGGCTGGATGTTCGCGTTGACGTAGCCATCCAGCGTCGCTACCCAATCGCCGTAGATGGCTTCGTCCCTTTGAACGACCGTGGCGACGCCCACATCCGGCGGCGGAGGAGCCTGGGCAGGCGGCTTAGCTTCCGTACCGCTGCACCCAGCCATCAGAAGGCAAAGTACGCCGGAAGCGGCAAACATACTCGTGCGTTCGAGTGGAAGCAACGTTGCGACCTCCGGCCTGCTCCCCGATCCGCCGCATAGCCGGCTTCAGCAGGTTACCGCTATGAATGCACCGGGGGTCCCCGGAGCGAAAAGGACGGGTAGCTCCTTCTGTTTATCTTAAATTAAACGCAGCTATAGGCGTATTAGACGCGGCTCAAGCCATTTTGGTCTTGATTACGTCGATCAATTCCTGCACCGCCGACGCGCTCTTCGAGAGCATGGCCTTTTCTTCCGCGGTGAGCTGGATTTCGTAAATCTTCTCGATGCCCTTCGATCCGAGTTTCACCGGCACGCCGACGTACAGGCCGTTGATGCCGTACTCGCCTTCGAGATAGGCCGCGCACGGGAGAACCTTCTTTTTGTCCTTGAGAATCGACTCGACCATCTCCGCCGCCGCGGCCGCGGGCGCATAGTATGCGCTGCCCGTTTTCAGATGCTTCACGATCTCCGCGCCGCCGTTTTGTGTGCGCGTCACCAGCGCATCGAGCGTGGCTTTGTCCATCAATTCCGCGAGCGGAATACCCGAGACGCTGGAAAGCCGCGTAACCGGAACCATGGTGTCGCCATGACCGCCCAGCACCACCGCGGTCACATTTTCCACGGACACTTGCAATTCCTGCGCGATGAACGTGCGGAAGCGCGCGGTATCCAGAACGCCCGCCATTCCCACAACGCGATGCTTCGGGAACTTCGAGGCCTTGTACGCGACCCAGCACATGGCATCCAGAGGATTGGTCACCAGCACCAGAATCGCGTTGGGCGAGTGCTTGGCCACCTGCTCGGTGACGTTCTTGATCACTTCGTAATTCGCCAGCAGAAGATCGTCGCGGCTCATGCCCGGTTTTCGCGCCAGGCCCGCCGTGATGACGACGACATCCGAATTCGCGGTCGGCTCATAATCGTTGGCGCCGGTAACGCGCACGTCAAAGCCCTCGATCGGCCCGCTCTGGAGCATATCCAGACCTTTTCCGATCGGCACTCCTTCCACGATGTCCACCAGAACGACGTCTGCAATCTCTTTCATGGCGAGATTAATGGCGCAGCTTGCGCCCACGTTCCCGCCTCCCACCACTGTCACTTTATTGCGCATAGAAGTGAGATTATAGCGTGAAGCAAAGGGACGCCGGTTTGTATTTCGAAGATTATGTGATCGATTCCGTCTCGACCTCGCGCGGGCGCACGGTGACGGAAGCAGACATTGTGAATTTCGCCGGGCTTTCGGGCGATTTCGTCGAGCTGCACATGAATGAGGAATACGCCAGGCGCGGCCCCTTCGGCCGCCGGATCGCACACGGCGCGCTGATCTTCAGCATCTCCACCGGCCTGATGGTGCAAATCGCCGGCGACCCTGAATCGATCATCGCGTTCTACGGGGTCGACAAGCTGCGCTTCGTCGCGCCGGTCTTTATCGGCGATACGATCCACGTTTCGCAGCGCATTCTCGAAATGCAAAAGAAGAACGCCGAGCGCGGCGTGGTGGCGTTCGAGATCACGGTTCTTAAGCAGGACCAGACGCCGGTTGTCGTGTATACGGCGCGCCTGCTGGTCAAGACGCGGACGTGACGGCGCTTGACGGCATCACTGTTCTCGATCTGACTCGCCTTCTGCCCGGTGCGGTCGCGACGCAATGGCTCGCCGATTTCGGCGCGCAGGTCATCAAGATCGAGCGGCCGGGTACCGGCGATTACGCACGCCAGGCCTTCGATGGCGGACCGGAAAATCCGATTTTCGCGGCGACCAATCGGGGCAAGAAGAGCATCGCGCTCGATCTGAAAGATGCTGCAAGCAAGCAGCGATTTCTCCATCTGGCGAAGTCGGCCGATGTCGTGGTCGAAGGCTTTCGGCCGGGCGTAATGGACCGGCTAGGGCTGGGCTACGAAGTTCTGCGCGAAGCGAACCCGCGGCTGATCTACGCCGCGCTCACCGGTTACGGGACAGAAGGCAAATACGCGATGCTCGCCGGGCACGATATCAACTATCTCGCCCTTTCCGGCGTTCTCGATCTGATGGGCCGGAAAAACGAACCACCATCGCTTGCCGGAATCCAGATCGCCGATCTGGCCGGCGGGTCGATGCAAATGGTGATCGGAATTTTGCTCGCTCTCGAAGCACGCCATCGAACGGGCTTGGGCCAGCGCGTGGATATTTCCATGTTCGACGGTTCGGCGGCGCTAATGGCGATCCCGGTAGCCGAATTTCGGGCAACGGGACAACCGCCCGAACGGGGCAACGACCTGCTCAACGGAGGATTCGCCTGCTATCAGATCTACGCGGCCGCCGGCGGTAGTTACGTCGCCGTGGGAGCGCTGGAACCAAAGTTCTGGCGCAATCTCTGCCGCGAACTTTTGTGCGAGGACCTCATCGAAGAGCAATATGCGCAAGATCGCCAACCGGAGATCAAAGCGCGCATCGCCGGGAAATTTCTGGGGGCGACGGCCGAAGAATGGTTTGCGCGCCTGGGAACCAAGGATTGCTGCGTAACGCCCGTGCGCAATTTGAAAGACGCGATCCACGATTACCCCGCCGATCCAATTCCCCTGCTGAGCGGAACCCCCGGCCGATCCGGCGGCAAAGCCCCTCGGCTTGGCGAGCATCATGGCATTGAAATAGAACCGTAAAGGCTCTGCGGCTGAACCGTCGCGTAATTTCAATCGGAAGTTTACGTACCACGTCCGTGGTATCGGCAAGCTACAGCATCGCGGGATGCCTTCGGGTTCGCGATATCGCATATTCGAGATGCGGGTTGTGACCTGATTGACGAGGCCCCGCTTACTGTCGTGCGCGGCTCGGTGATTGGTGATCATCAACGGGATTGCGGCACGAAGCCCTGTCCAGGGAGAGGTTCGGTACGAAGCATGAAGACTCTTAACTTTTTCGCTTTGGCTGTCTTGATTTTCGCCGTTGCGCTGATCGGCGGCGTCGCGATCGCATCGGGAAAGGGCGACGAAGGGCGGATGCCCGAATTGGATGGCGCGGCGGCTTGGCTCAACTCCGCCCCGTTGAGCAGCAAATCCCTCCGCGGTAAGGTCGTGCTGGTCAACTTCTGGACTTACTCGTGTATCAACAGTCTGCGCGAACTTCCTTACATCAATGCGTGGGCGGAAAAGTACAAGGATGCCGGCCTGGTTGTTATCGGCGTCCATGCGCCCGAGTTCGGCTTCGAGAAAGATCCGGCGAACGTGAAAACGGCGGTCTCTGAATTAGGAATCACCTTTCCCGTGCCGATCGACAGCGATCATTCGATCTGGTCGGCATTTCACAACGATTACTGGCCCGCCGACTATTTCATCGATCGGAAAGGGCGAATCCGTTATCACCACTTCGGTGAAGGCGAGTACGAAAAGTCCGAGCGCGTTATCCAGGAGTTGTTGCGGGAAAATGGACCGGCCAACCTGAATGTGCGCCCGGTCCGCTTCACGGCTTCAGGCGCCGAAGCGCCGCCGAGCGAGGATGTGCGATCTCCTGAGACCTATGCCGGCTATAGTCGCGCCGAGCGCTTTGCCTCGCGCGAGCGAATGGCTCACGACGCCCGGAGGGCCTACAGCCCGCCGATTTCGGCGGGGTTGAATCAATGGGGACTGGCCGGTCTGTGGAACGCCGGCCCTGAGCGCGCCGTTCTTCAGGCGGCGCCCGGCAAGGTTGTGTACCGCTTCCATGCACGGGATCTGCACATGGTATTAGGTCCGGCGAAGAACGGCGCGCCCATTCGTTTCAAGGTGACTCTGGATGGGGCGGCGCCGGGTGATCATCGCGGAGTCGATGCCGGCCCGGATGGTTCCGGCGAAGTCCGCGAGCCCCGGCTGTACCAGTTGATACGGCAGAGCGGACGGGTGCAAGACCGCACCTTTGAGATCGAATTCCTGGATCCCGGCATCGAGGTTTTCTCGTTCACGTTTGGGTAGACGACCCCGGACAACGAGCGTAATGGGATAGTTAGGCCAGTGCTTTTCCGTACAGGACGAGCAATCGGCTCCAGGCTTTCTCGGCCTGTGCCTCGTTGTAAACGCCCGAATCCGGGGGACACCATCCATGAGCCGCGCCGGTGTAGACTTCGATCTCCGCGGGTAGGTTGGCCTTCTCGAACGTCTCCTTCAGCACGGTCTTGTCGTCGGGAGCGCGCTGATCGTCATTGGCCGCAATCGCGATCAGGAACTGAGCTTTGGTCTTCGCGGCCTGAAGATGCGGGCTGTTGGGCGCTTTGGTCACGAGTCCGCCGCCATGGAACGAGCCGACTGCTCCGACGCGATCGGGCACGGCGGCCGCGGTGCGAAATGCGATGGGACCGCCCATGCAATAGCCCTGGGTGCCGATCTTCCGATTCTTCGCAACCGACGGTTGTTTGTCCAGCCATCCGATGAACGCCTTCGCATCGGTCATTTGCGTGGTCTCATTCAGGCTTTGGGCGAGCGGCATCAATTGAGGGATGGGGGTTGCGGCGCCAGCCTCGGCGGTCGGCGCTTTCTTGACACGATAAAACGGATTCACCACCAGCACGGAATAGCCCGATTCGGCCAGGCGCTTCCCCATCTGGCGGAGCGCCGGCCGCAGCCCGAAGATGTCCGGCCATATAAGAACGCCCGCGGCGGAGCCGCTGGAGGGATGCACGAAATAGCAATCCGCTGCGCCGTCCGGTGTGGTCACCGTCACATCCGATTCGCTCACCGGAGCCGCGTTCGCCACCTGCGGCAGCATCATCGCCATACCAGCCCCTAACATCATGCCGAACTGCTTTCGCGTCACTAAGCCGAGAGCCTCGAACTTCTCCCGGTCGTCCTCAAAATGATCCTGATCGCACATGTTTCACTCCTTTTACGCGCATCCGATAGTTTATCTCTGCCGGGGCTCCGGTGGGGCGTCCGATTCCGTCATTATCCATTTCGGAAGTAGTGTCGAGCCTGTCGATAGATCGTCATCCCGCTGACGATCCAAGGCTGACTCCGACGGCGGAGCGCCGTCCCTTCAATCGCTTCGGAATGGCCAGCCGGATGCGGTAGCGTCCCCGGCGGGATTTGCTCGAATTCGCGTTCCAACCGCTACCCTAAATATTGACAGACATCCGAAATATTGACAGACATGCGAATTCACAAGGAGGCAATATGGCAACGACAAGAACCGCAATCGCGCCGATGAAGGCGGCACAGATTTCCAAACCAGGAGGAGACTTCGAGATCGTCGAGCGCGAGATTCCCAAGCCGGGTGCGGGACAGGTGCGCATCAAAGTTCAGGCCTGCGGTGTTTGCCACAGCGATGTAATTACGAAGGATGGCACGTTGCCCGGGATTCAGTACCCCCGGGTTCCAGGACACGAGGTCGCGGGCGTCATCGACGAACTGGGCGCGGGCGTTTCGGCTTGGAGGCAGGGCCAGCGCGTCGGCGTCGGCTGGCACGGCGGGCAGGACGGCACTTGTCTTTCCTGCCGGCGCGGGGATTTCCGCAATTGCCAAAACCTGAAGATTTGCGGCATCAGCTACGACGGCGGATACCAGCAATACATGGTGGCTCCGGTGGAGGCGCTGGCA
>DATGGL010000210.1:0-16579 GCA_035308605.1 Bryobacteraceae bacterium | reverse complement strand
TCACTCCTTCTGCAGGCCGCGCGCCAGAGCGGAGCCAGCGAGGCTCTCGACCGCCTTCCGCACGGGCTCGATCAAATGCTCGGCCGGCGTTTCGACGAAGGTCTGGATCTTTCCGGCGGCGAATGGCAGAAGTTCGCGATGGCCCGCGCCTACATCCGCGACGCCCAGGTGCTGATCCTGGATGAGCCCACCGCATCGCTCGACGCCATCTCCGAATACGAAACCTTCCGCCATTTCGCCGAGTTAACCGCGGGTAAGACATCCATTTTGATCTCGCATCGTTTTTCGACCGTCCGCATGTCGGACCGGATCGTGGTGCTCGAACAGGGCGCCGTCAGGGAAGAAGGTTCGCATCAACAATTGCTGGCGCGAGGCGGCCGATACGCCAGCATGTTCGAACTCCAAGCCGCCACATACAGATAGTCATGAATACCCGTATTCAACCATCATCGATCGACCGCTCCGAATTCTTGAGGCTGGTGATCCGGAGAACGCGGCGTGAGCTCAACATCGCTCTTCGGCGCGCCGCCGGTACCGAATCTTGCCTTCTGGAGAATCGCGCTGTCCTTCAGTCGAAGCTCCGCGAATGCTCGGAAATATTGTCCCGCCCGTATTGCCGCCGCCTTGTTCGCGCGGAAGGGCTTCACGCAAAGGGACACTCTGATGACGCCGCCCCTCGAATTTATCGAATTCTGGTCGAGGCGCTCGCTCACACCGGCGGCCGCCTCACCATCGGACAGCTCTCCGATGCTCTGTCGCCTGAGCGCATTGGCGCCGGTCTCACGCTCACCGAGCTCTGGGCGATTCCAATGATTGCGAAGCTCGTCCTGCTGGAGCAGGTCGCGGCCGCCGGCCAGGCCGAGCCGAGCCTGAGAAGCGCCCTGCAGCGCCTGCACTCCCTGGAACGAATCCGGTGGCGCGACCTGATTGAATCCATCTCCCTGGTCGAGCGCCAATTGCGACGGGACCCCAGCGGCGTCTATCCGCGGATGACGTTCGAAACCCGCGATCTGTATCGCAAATCAGTCGAGCGTATCGCCCGCGCGCGGAAAGTGAGCGAAGAGCAGGTTGCCAAGACCGCCGTCGAGCAGGCCACGGAATTTGCCGGCGATCCGCGAAAGTCTCACGTCGGTTACTATCTGCTGACGCCCGCGCGCCTCTCGATGCCTGGATCGCATCCCCGCGCCCTTCTCCATGCCCTTGTCCAGCGCATTGTGAATCGCTTTCACGGGTTTTCTGACTTCGGCTACGTTACCGCGGTCGTTGTGACTACCGTGCTGTTGACGCTCGCCATTTCGCGTCTGCTGGGACCGTTCCCGCTTTGGTGGATGGCTCTTCTATCGATCCCGCTGGTTCAGACCGCGGTGGCATTGGTGAATCTTACCGTCAACCTCACAGTCGAGCCGACACAACTTCCACGCATGGATTTCTCGAAAGGCATTCCCAGCGACTCGCGAACTGTGATCGCGATTCCCACGCTCCTTCTGTCCCGCGACGGCGTAGCCAAGCTGATCAAGCAGCTCGAAATTCATTTTCTGGCCAATCGTGACGCCAATCTTCGTTTCGCCCTGCTGACGGACTTCGCCGATTCCAAATCGTCGGAGCCGCCCGACGGCGATCTGTTGGCTCTGTGTTCGCAAGGCGTCGAAAGACTCAACGCGCACTACGCGCCCGGCCGGCCCGGCCCCTTTTACCTGTTTCACCGCCGCTGCCGCTGGAACGAAGGCGAAGAGGTTTGGATGGGCCGCGAACGAAAGCGGGGCAAGCTGGAGGACTTCAATCAATTCCTGCTCGGCCAGGCTGATGCCTTCGAAACCAAAGCTGGAGACCTGGATTCGCTCGGGCCAGTCCGCTATGTCATCACGCTCGACACCGACACGCAGCTCCCCCGCGACACCGCCTGGAAGCTCGCTGGAACCATGGCCCATCCGCTCAACCAGGCCGTGCTCGATCCCGAAAGCAAGGTTGTCATCGACGGTTACGCTGTATTGCAGCCCCGCGTCAGCATCAGCATGGAATCCGCGGGCGCGTCGCGCCTGGCCGCGATCTACAGCGGAGACACCGGCGTCGACCCCTACGTCTCCGCCATCTCCGATGTCTATCAGGATCTCTGCGGCCGCGCCACCTACGTGGGGAAGGGAATCTACGATCTCCACGCGTTTCACGCATCCCTGGACGGCCGCTTCCCGGCGAACACTCTTCTGAGCCACGATCTGATCGAAGGCGAGCACGCCCGTGTCGGCCTGGTTACCGATGTCGACGTCGTCGAAGATTATCCGTCCACCTACGAATCGCACGCCAAGCGCAAACATCGCTGGGTCCGCGGCGATTGGCAGATTCTCGAATGGCTGCTCCCGCGGGTGCCAACGCCAACCGGACGCATTTCCAATCCTCTGCCGCTGATTTCCCGTTGGAAGATTCTCGACAATCTGCGCCGCAGCCTGTTCGAGTTTGCCCTCCTGCTCACCTTGATTACCGGCGCCTGGTTCGCTCCGTCCCGCAGCGGGAAAATGTTGGCCGTCATCCTTCTGGCGACGTTTCTGCCCGCCTACGCCGGCTTCGCCATCGGCCTGTTGAAAATCAGGAAGCGGTTTTGGCGCGGAGATCTCCTGGAACGGGCAGGGCAGTTCTGGCGCGCCCACGTGGAAGCATTTCTATCGTTCGCTTTCCTCATGCATCAATCGCTCCTCATGCTGGATGCAATCGCGCGCACGCTGGTCCGCCGATTCATTACGCACAAACGCCTTCTCGAATGGGAGAGCATGGCTCAATCCGAAGCCAGCGGAACGGGTACCGGACTGAATGGCGGATTGTCCGCCATCTACCTGCTGGCATGCCCCGCCTTGGGAGCCTTGGTCGCGGTAACCGCGCAGCCATCCGTCGCGCGCGCTTTTTACGTCGTGATCGCTCTGTGGATCGCCTCGCCCGCGATCGCGCAATTCCTCAGCGCGCCCCCATCTTCCGGAAAACCCGATCAGCCGAATGAGACCGAATTCCTGCGCGGCATCGCGCTCAACACCTGGCGCTTCTTCGCCGATCTCAGCACCCAGGCGGATCACTACCTGGTCCCGGATAACATCCAGCAGGCGCCCGATAATGTCGCGCACCAGTGTTCCCCGACCAATATTGGTCTGCAACTCGCCAGCACGGTGGCCGCTTTCGACTTCGGCTATCTCAACCATCAGGAACTCGCCGATCGCATCGGAAAGACCATGGAGACGCTCGGCCGGATGGAGCGCTACAAGGGCCATTTCTATAACTGGTACGACACGCAGTCTCTCGAAATCCTGAGTCCGCGCTATGTGTCCACGGTAGACAGCGGAAATCTTGCGGCCGCCCTTTTGACGCTGAAACAGTCCTGCCTGCAGGTGACTCATCAGCCGCTGGTCGACGTGAAACTGATCGCCGGCCTTCGCGACTGCTGTCTCCGCGTCCGCAACACGCTGCCGCCTTCGCTTCGCGGGATGGCGATCATGCGCCCCCTTGCCGGTCTGCTTCGACTGCTCGATTGCCGCCCCACCAACCTTCTGTACTGGAAGGGTGTGCTCACCGACGTAGCCTCTACTGTCGCCGCCCTGAATCCGCATCTGGACTGGGCCTGCGATCGTCTCGCGGCTCGCGATTCCGCGACTGCCGCGGAACTTCGCTGTTGGCAGCGCGTTCTAAGCGAACGTGTCGATGCCGCGATCGAGGGCTTGTCCTCTCTCGCACCGTGGCTGGCGACTCCTTATGAAGTCGAATTGCGGTCCCGGGCGGCCAACCCGCAGTTTGAAGATCTGATCGCCGCCGCCTCCACGGTTCCCGAACTTAGTGAAATGCCTGCCGCTTACGACGCTGTCGAGTTCGCGGCGGAGCGGCTCCTTCTCGAACCCGAATCGGTGGGCGTGGGTTTCCATGATCTCCTTATCGCGCTGATCGGCGACATCCGAATCGCCCGAGCGCGTTGCGCCGACCTGCTTCGCGAATTCAAAACCCAGTCCAGAACCGCATCGCGCTGGGCCATCGACATGAATTTCACGTTCCTGCTCGACCGGGACTTCGATCTCCTGCGGATCGGTTACAACGCCGAAACGGGACGTCTGGACGATTCCTGCTACGATCTCCTGGCCTCGGAAGCTCGCACCGCAGTCTTTTTTGCGGTCGCGAAAGGCGATATTTCGCGCGAAGTCTGGTTCTCGCTGGGGCGCAAGACTACTTCCTTCCGCGGTCTCCGGTCGCTGCTTTCCTGGTCCGGCACCATGTTCGAATACCTGATGCCCGCGATCTTCATGAAGTCATTCGTCTCGACGTTGCTCTACCAGGCTATGAGTGGAGTCGTGCGAATCCAGCAGGCTTTCGCCCGCGATCACGGCATCCCCTGGGGCATATCCGAATCGGCTTGCAGTTCGCGCGACTCGGGCTTGCGATACGCGTATCGAGCGTTTGGCGTTCCCGCCGTCAGTATGAGCGCCGCGGAAGGCGCCAAAACTCCCCTGGTGGTTGCTCCCTACGCCAGCGTGCTGGCTCTCTTAGTCGACCGCCGAACCGCCCTCGCGAATCTTCGCGACATGGCGTCCCGCGGCTGGACGGGCCGATACGGATTCTTCGAGTCCATCGATTTCCGGACCGGCCGTGCTGCGGGCGCGTACCAGCCGACCATCGTCCGGTCCTTCATGGCCCATCATCAGGGTATGTCGCTGTTGGCTCTATGCAACGTTATTTTCGACAACATCATGCAGAAACGGTTTCATGCAGACGCGCTGGTTGCCTCGACGGACCGGCTTCTTCAGGAGCGGATACCTTCTTCATTTGAACCCACCGAAAGCGACGGAGATGTGGTGGACGCAGAGGTGGAGACGCTCTCTCTGACGCCCATTCCGGCCGATGTGGCGGCGGATGTTGCGCGGTCCTGAAATGCAAAACTTACCGGATTTCAAAATCCAGTCAGTCGCGATCTCCGGTCTTTTGACTCGATTACACGCTGGCGTTCGAAATGCTCTTTGAAACCGCATGAGCCGCCAAGTCACCATCCTCACCGCTTTCTTCCTGGGAGTATTGATCCTGGGAAGCATCGGGTCATTCCTGTTATACGTTCCGGCGATCTCCTGGATCTCCGTAACAGTCGTGTTAGCTGGTATGGTCCTCATGTTCCTGCTCGGCGTGCAGGCTGGCGCGCGGCGCATCAGGATTACGAAGCGTGGTATTCACATACCCGCCGAGTGGGTCGCGATGAAGCGGCGGATCGGATCGCAAATCGGCCACGCCCGCCCGCTCTAACTTGTCTGGATCTTAGAAGCCGCCCCGCGGACGATAGCCAGGGCGGCACTGGACTCGATATTTCTTCGCCGTATCCGCGAGCAGTTCGACGGTAATCTTGCGAAAACCTTCGTTGGGATTGGTCTGCGGGTAATAGGTCACCGTGTAGGAGTTCCCCAAATCCTCGCGTATGCTCTCGAAGGCTTCTACCTGTTTCTGCCAGGTTTTGGCGAAATAAGACTTCCCGCCCGTGCGAGTTGAAATCCGCTTAAAAACGGTCGACGAAATGGGATCCTTGTTTACTTCGTTGGTGGAGATTACGTAGATCGGAATGCCTTCGTCCTCCGCAACCGCCTGAACATCGGACGGCGCCACCATGCTCGCATTATCGGGACCGTTGGAGAAGACGATCACCACTTTGCGGCCCGATATTTTCGCGGCGTCGCGCAACGTCAGGAGCAGACTGTTGTAGAGCGCGGAATCGTCGCCAGCCACGGCTTTGCGCAATCCGAAAATCGCTTCGTTTCGTTCGCGGCTCAGCGGCGCGGTGCGCTTGAGATTTCGGCTGTACGTATACACCGCGACCGAGTCGGCCCGATCCAGTCCGCGGATGAAATCGGCGATGGCATCGGAGGCGTAAACAAAGCCGCGGTACATATAGTTACTGGTATCGAACAGGACGAAAACGTTGGTGCCCACGAACGCGTCCCCGGTGCCCGGACGGGTCTCGATCTTGGCGGCTTCCGAAGCTGGCGCGGCACGCAGGCTGCCATCTTCCGCGACCTGAAGGGGCGGCTTGCTGCCTTCTCCAAAGGTCGCGAGCTTTTGCGGAATGCCGTCCTCTAGAATTCGAAAATCCTTCGGTTTCAGGCCGTTTATATAATGGCCTTTGTTATCGGTGATCTGAAAGCTCAGGACCACCAGGTCCACTTTCACCCGGAAAGTGGGCCGGTCCTGCGCCAAACCCAAGGCGACGATGAAGAGTACAAGAACCGATCTGCGAATCAAGCGATTTTCCCCCGATTTCAGTTATCCTCTGTCACGATCCTCTTTAATTGTCGGCGGCGGTCATTTGCTTCCGCGCCTTTTGCCGCACGTCGTCCCCGACCAGCCGTAGCGATCGCAGCAGTGCCGGCCAATCCTCGAGATGCGTGGCAAAAATCTGCTGCACGGTCTGCTCCGTCCAAGCCGGAATGAGGACGTTTAGCTCGGCGGGACGGACATGAGTCTCGTCGGCGAGCGCAGCGTAATAGAGAAGATTCGATTCCCAGCTTTCCGCAAGGATGCGGCTTGAATATCCCATCAACGTCGGGAAGGTCCGCAGGTTCAGCAGCTCGGGCTGATAGGAATTCGCCAGGGTCGGCTTGGGTGTCCCGAAGGCATGCGAAATCGCTAGTTCACTGAGACCCTCCGGAGCTTGCGCGGCAAATTTACGGATATCGGAGGCGAGGGGCGAAGTCTGGTCCTTCGCCGACAAATCGCGCGCCAGCAGATACATCTCCGAAGGAACAATGTTTTCCTCCGCGGACTGCACATCTCCAGCGGTGAGCAGCGTTTCAAGTTTCTTCAGGCGTACAGGCGGCGCGTAGTGGTCGAGTACCGCCAGCACTTCCTGGCGGCGGGCTGCGTCAAGAGCGCTCTCGGCAAGCAACGTTTCCGCGTACGACATGTGCATCCCCACCCAGTGAAGTTGCATGGGAGTAACGTTCCACCAGCGTGGAATCACCGCGGACAGAATCATCTGCGGAACCAGGTCGCCCCAGATGAGAGCCTGTTCCCGCGACGGAATCAGGAAGTTTTGCTCCGCTTCCGCCAGGGCGTATGGCAGTGAGGCCAACGATCCCACCAGCCGTCCGCCGGCGTTGGCGGGCCAGCCGGTGCCGAACACCTCGGTATGCTTCCAGGTCTGATTCGCGTTCTGGATGCCGATAAAATCGTGGCTGCGGATAAACAGCGGATTGGTGTGCAGCACCTGCGCTCCGGGCGGCGCGTAGTGGATGTAGTTGAAGCCAACCAGCGTGTCGCGCAGGAACGGTGCGAGGTTTCCACGGAGATCCTTGAGCTTCTGCGCGTCGGAGGCGGATTTTTCGATCGCCGCGCGCAGGTTGAGCTTGCGCTGCGCCTCAATATGCTTGTCGGTCCAATAGCCGAACGAAAGCGAATTTTTCTCCGTCGTGGTCAGGGAGTTGCGCGGCAGTTGGATCTCCGAAATACGGGATGCCAGCTTGCCCGCGAGCGCCGTGTTGAGCTTCTCGCCGCGCGTGACACTCTCCAGGTTGTCGGCCAGATCGAACAGTGTCGTCAACGAGACCAGCTTCTGCGCCTCGAAGATGCGGATCATGTCCTCCACCAGTTGCTGGTGAGTGTCGGACGTATCGTCGGCCGCGGTTCCCGCGAGAAGGTCCATCATCCGGTCCTGCGCCGATACCTTGTCAGGCGAATGCGTCGCTTTCAGCAGCAGCCGGATTCCGGAACGGCCCCCGTCGAAGATGTCACGGTCGTTCTGGATTTTCTCAAAGGGCGTCAGCAGGCCCGCGAGAGCCGCGTCCGCGTCGGCACCCGCGATGCTCCCCTGGCGGACAAAAAGCTGCCACAAACCGCACAACGCTTGCATGGTACCGGCCGCATCGGAGCGTATGCCCGGATCGTGGATCTGGCTGACGGCCTTTACCGTGTCGAGGAACTGCATCACAGTCTTGTCGGTCATCGTCGGCGCTTCGGCGAATAACGGGTATTGAGCGTTGAGAGTCCGGTATTCGCGCGCCAGCCGGTCCACCGTAGTGGATTCGAGCGGCTTCGTCCTGCCGCGTTCCACGTCGCTGAGCGCCATGAAAATCTTCAGCGGCTCGTTTTCCACGGCCTTGCGGCTCAAGCCGAACAAGGCTTCGAGGACGTCGTCGGGATCTTTCCAAGCCGGCGCCGCGCGCGTGAGCTTGGCGTCGTATTTTCCGGCCGGATGATTCGTAAACAGATTCTTCCAGACTTCGATGCCGCCGGGGAGATGCGGCTTTCCGTTGGGATCCAGTCGCAGGCGCGTGGTGAGCAGCACCATGTCGGTGTTGGATCGGAACACGGGACGGGCGGGGCCGGGACTGGTGACTCGTCCTCGAACCGCTGTATAAAAGCGCTTCAGCCGGTCCGCTTCCGTCAGGTAATCCTTTACGGGACCGTTGATACGGGCCAGCGCGTCGAAATAGCTGGCCAGCCAGCCGTCGTCGCGGGCCAGAAGTCTTTCAAGAAACGCGGTGCCTTTTTCCGGTGAGACTCCCGCAACGTCGGCCCAGGCTTTCTCAGTTCGCGGCCCCCCGGGAACCACCGCTTTCCCCCCGCGGATCTCGAACATGCCGCCAAAGAAATCGAGGACGTGGGCATAGATTTTCAGGCGCGACGCCGGAATGTCCTGCCGCAATAGCGCGGCAGTATCGGGATCCAGCTTCGACAACCCCAAATACAACCGGCACAGGGACGGGTCAGAAATGAAGTAATCGATGAACTCGCCGGTGGTCTTATCCTTGGCGGACTGCCAATACTCGGCCTGGTAAAGCACCGGGACGCGCGCCGGATGATAGTCGAGCGCGAACGGGCGGTTAGTGCGCAAAGCCTGTTCGAGCTCCGCCAGCGGAAAGCCGGAATCGATCGTCAAAAACGCGCGGGATGCATTCACGGTCTCCAACACCACGTCGGATCCGCAGCCCCCGCGCATCCGGTAACCCAGGACACGCAACAGATCGCCGGTTTGGGTGGACTCACAGGTTTCGATGCTGAGCATCTTCTTTTCGCCGCCCAGACGCTCAAGTTCGCGCGCTTGGGAAAGGTAGCGCACCACCAGCTTCAAATATTCGGTCTGCTCCAGGGCCTCATTGGAATTGGCGGCCTGATATCCATTGGTAACCACGTTGCGCGCCAGGGCGCTCAGCAGGTCGTCCGGTTTCAAGTCCGGGGACAATGCCGCCATCCGGGCAAACGATCGGAGTGGTCCGGGGATCTCTACGAAAGACTGCTTTACGGAGCCCGGCGCGGCCGGAGCTTGCAGCGTCAGACCGGCGCCGCCGGCGGCACGATATTCTTCGATGTGGCGGGCGGCTGAGGTTTGATCGCCGGCGATCAAATCCAAAATCGCCTCGCGGCGGGCGACGGCGGCGATTTGCGCTTGTGGCGCGCCAGCGCGTTTCAAGGCTTCGTTCAATCGGGCGTAAACGTCTCTGGCCGCTGGATTCCGGTGCCGGTCCAGAAACTCGGCGTACGCGCGCAAGGCCGCCGCGTCGCTGGGAGAGGCCTCGACCGCCTTCTGCAAACGGTCGCGCGCCTGACCCGCTTCTCCGCTGGATTCAAGCTGCCAGGCTACCCCGCCTAGATCCTGTCCGCTAACGCCAAAACCCGCTACGCCTACTATGGAGCACACCCAAAAGAGCCGCATTCCTACTGACTCCTCCACTTGGCCTTATACTCTATCATTCCTGAACCAGGGCTGTCGGCCCGCCTGAACGCCGCCACACTGGGCCGCCGTACAGCGCCGCCACACTGCTTAGATGCCCGAATCCGCGGACCATTTCATTTCTCATTTCGGATCGGTTCCCCAAGGTGCACCAGCCCCTTCCAGGGTCCATATACTATACCTGTCCCTGCCGTTATAATCTCGGAGAGCCGTAACGAATTCGGCCCAAAAAGAACAAGGAGATCATCCACATGCTCACCAAGAAGACTTTCCTGCGATTCGGCCCCTGGGTTCTGCTGCTGGCGATTGGCACGATCGCGACTCCACGTTATGCCAATACGGCTCCGCCTCCTCCGGCTCATCCGCACATCCAGGCCGCCGTAAACGAACTTCGCGACGCGCGAGTCGAGTTGGAAAAAGCCGCTCACGATTTCTGCGGCCATCGCGCGGACGCCCTCCGCGACACGGATGTCGCCTTGAGGCAGCTTCAGGAAGCCTTTCGCTGCGCCCGTTGAGCCGAATTTCCGGGTGCTGTTTCCTGGTAAACTAGACGATACAGTACTATGATCCTCCGGATCAGGCTTCAGTCCGGCCGTCCGATTCAACGTAAGCGTGGGACGAATCGCCACGTCGCGTCCGGGATGGGCGCGCTGTTGATTCCTTTGGCTTTAATGGCCTACGTGCTGGGATTCTGGAGGCTCGCATCCGACATGGGGATGGCGGGCGAGTTCGGTATTACCGGCCTGTTTTCTCACTGGCAAGTCTGGATACCCGTGGCGGTGCTTCTCCAGATGACCGCCGCGGTTCTCAACCGGTATGGACGGGGCGGCGACCTACAGCTTCCTCGCCTTCTGACATTTCCATCGCGGTCGGGGAAGCCGGCGGTTCAGGCGAGCAAGACCGGCACTAACGCAAGCGCAGCGGGTTGAACCAACGGAGTTTGGGGAATCGGGCAAAGTCGACGTCCGTGGACGCGAGTTCGGCCTGATACTCGATCGCAAGGGCAGCCAGGTGCGCGTCGGTGGTCAAGTCGCCCGCAGTGCCAAGATGTTCGAGCAAGCCAAACAAAATCTCGGCGTGCGATTCGCCCGGCGTAATGATCTGGACGGCGGGGAGCGCTAGCCAGGTGCGAACGCGGCGCGCCGCCTCGACTGGCGGTATTGGATTTGGGAAAACTCCGCGACGCGTGATCAAGCGGATGAACCCCAATATCGAAGCCCATGGCAGTCCTACGGGACGCGGGCCCGCCACAGTTTCCTCCCACCACTCCTTCGCGGGACTGTGGACCTTTGAATCCGCGTTGTAGGCGTGCAATAAGATATTTACGTCGGGAACGATCATCGGCCAAATTTTTGGATGTAGTGCTCGACCTCCAATTGGTCTAGCAGTTGATTCATCTTGTCCGGGTCGATACCCGGAAGAACTCCGAGAGCAAATGGTTCAACTTTGAACGGCTTCTTCCGCTTGGATTCCGGCGTCTCCAGCCCGATTCGCAAGGCCTGATTTATGGCATCCTTGAGCGTCAGCTTTTGTTCGGCCATCCTCTTCTTCAACTTCAGAGCGACGTCCGGTTCGAGAGTCAAAGTCGTACGCATAAGATCATCATACTACTGCGAGAAGTTGATGCCTAGACATCATATCGGCGCATTCTATAATAAGCCGTTATGAAATTTGCCTTATTTGCGGTCCTCGCGGCCGGCGCTTTCGCCCAGGAAACTCCCACCGAGCGGGACGCCGCGCGCGACGTGCTTCGCACCATGTCCGAGCTGGAGAGAACCATCGACGCCCCGACGCTGGTTGAGCGGCTGTTGGCGAATAATCCGGATCGGGACCAGGTGGCCGCGCGAGCCAAGGAACTGATGGACAAAGAACTCCTCGCGCTTGCGGACGATATCACGCGAAATCCGGAAGTCGGATTCGTGGAGTACAAGTCCATTCAGAAGCTGACCGGTTATCTGAAGCAGCACGGGTTCGAGGTAACCATGGGCGTGGCGAATCTGAAGACCGCGTTCGTCGCCCGCTACAAGGGAAACCACGGCGCGCCGAACCTGGGCGTGATCATTGAATATGACGCCCTCCGCGGAACATCGCGGGCATTCCACGGCGATCAACATAGCGCGCAGGGACCGGTTGGAATTGCGGCCGCGGTGGCGATCGCGGAAGTCTTGGAGCGCACTCGTGCGCCCGGCAGCATCACGATTTTCGGAGCACCGGGCGAGGAAATGATGCCTCCCAACGCCAAGACCGACATGTACGAAGCCGGTGTGTTCAACGGAATGGATGTGCTGATGCGCAGCCACTCGACCAGCGCGACCTCGCGTCCGGCGCCGGGGTTCGGGACGTGCTGTCTGAATATCGACGGAGTGAAGTATATTTTCAGCGGCGCGCCTTCGCATCAGATGACGCCGTGGGCCGGGCGCAACGCGCTAGAGGCTGTCATTCACCTGTTCAACAATATCGACGCGGTACGCTCGAGCATCCGGCCGGAAGCCCGGATTCAGGGAGTGATCACGGAAGGCGGGGCAGCTCCGAATGTTGTGCCGGACCGGGCAGTCGCGGACTTTTACATTCGCTATCCGGATGAAGTTTATCTCGAGCAGGTGAAGGAATTCGTCGACAACGCGGCCCGCGCGGCGGCGCTTGCGACTGGGACGAAAGTGAAGATCGAGAACTACGGCAAGGATCGGGATGGGATCTCCGTTTCCTCTTTGGCGGAAGTGGCATTTGCATATATGAAGAAATACGGCGCGACGAAGATCAATGACGCGCCGGGCAAACCGCAGGGTTATGAAGAGACCGGCAGCGTTTCCAGCATGCTTCCGGGCATCGGATTCAGCGCCGCGTCGTCAAACGCTCCGAATCATACGTACGAAATGGAAGCGGATGCGCTGACCGAGGTCGGGCATCAGGGCTTTCGCGTGGACGCGCAGGCGATGGCGGCGCTCCTATACGACTTTCTGACTCGGGCAGATTACCGCGCCAAGGTGAAACAGGAGTTCGACGGAATCAAGACACAGTTCGACGAGTACAAACAATCGCTGCGCAAGGTATACGTGAAGCCAAACGTCGCCGAACCGAAATAATCGGGGACGTGCTTGCTACCGCGCGCGGCCCTTTGCCAATGCTCTGTCATCAACCGTCGACGCCGAGCCGCGCACGAAGTAAGCGGGTGTTGACCCTCGTGGTCGAACCTACGCGTGCAGCTTCCACTCTTCGTCGAAAAAGCCGGCGGTCATGATTTCGCTTTCGACGGGAGAGCCGATCGGCTGCCGCAAGCCGAGGACCGCGTAGTCGCCGAAGCGCGGGAACAGGCTCGCGTTGGTCGCGGCCATCTCCGCTCGACGGAATGAGTGCCCGCTATTCACCACGATGTAACGGCGCGGATCGAGGGGATTAGGATAGACCATCGCAATCGTGTGGCGGGCCGGATCGAAAGTTTTCGAACCCAGCGAGAGTTGCGCGGCGTCCCAACGTACCGGCAGCTTGTCGAGAGCGCGCGCCAGCAGCTGGTTGCTTTTCGGATCGCCAAACACGACCAGGTGATGCGCCGCGATATCGCCGGCGGTAATGGCGGTGTCGTCCTTCACGCGGACCTGTCCGCGGAAATATTTGGAATAGTCGTCCAGGAATGAGTCCAGAGTCTCCTGGGCGTAGCGGCCGGCCAGATCATGCACGGCCTGGCCAGTGGGGCGGACGCACAGGAACGAATCCATGAAAGCGTCATCAATGGGACCTTGCAGCCCGTGGCGTTTCCGCAGCGATTTGTCGTCGCCCTCTTTCCAGACCCCCGCGTGTTTCTGAAATTGCAGCTCGCCGTGGCCGTCGGCGTTGAAATTCTGGCTGTCGATCGAAATCTTCCTCGCGCCAGAATTCTTCAGAATCAGCGCCGACACGTTGGTCGTCTTCACCTGGATCGTCGAATCGGCTTGGGACCGGCGCGCGTCCACTTCCGCGCGGACGTAATGTTGATCGAGCCCATCCACCGTGACCCAGAAACAGCGGTTGTAACGCGTTGTATAGGTCACGAAACGTATATGATCCGGCTCGGTGCGGCCCTTCTTCGCCGCTGCGTCGACAAAAGCATCGGTGCGTTTCTTGGACTCCGGCTCCCAGCGATGCCCGGTTTTCGGCCCAACCAGAATCGTCAGGGGCAGGTCGTTGGTCGTCAGATTCAAGCCCTCAGCCTGGAAAGTAAAGCCGCTCTTCTCCAGCTCCTGCCGGACATTTTCCAGATTCTGCTTCTGGGCGTCGTCTTCGCCCGTGTAGGCGGCGGTCGGGAGCTGGAATATGTTGAGCGCGTAATCTCGGGAATCGTAGATGTGCAGCGTCTTTAGTTCATGCGGCGGCAGGTTGGGCATGCGGCCGTACCGGATCGTGTCGTTGAATCCAGCGCCGGGCTCGATGGCCGCCCAGTGATCGGGGTGTTGCAGACCAAGGTGCCAGGTCCCGGAACCGCCCATCGAAAAGCCGCGTAGAGTGACACGATTGTCATCGATCGCGTAATTTTTCTTGGCCGATTCGATGGATTCGAGAACGTCGGCTTCGCCCGCCCAGCGATAGGCGTTGTTGGTTCGGCCGAGCACTTCAAGCTGGACATAATCCGCCGGCGCGACCTTGACGCCGCCGTAAGTGATCGCGGTGTGCGACATAAACTGCACCTCGACCATGCCGCGGTTGGTTCCGTGGAGGAATACGTCCATGCGCACGGGCCGGCTTCGATCGTAAGAGGCCGGAACGTACGCGATGTAGGGTTGCGCGCTGGCGTCCACGCGGGAACGGTAAGCGCGAATCACCGGTCCCGTCGCCGTTGTCCAGGGCGATTTTCCTGCTTCGAGTTCGTGCGCCCGGGCGAGCCCCGTGTCCAGAAGCGCGATGGTCTGTGCCACCGAATCCTTGGTGAAGTACTCGTTGTAACGACCGATCCACTGCGCGGCCTTATGGAAGACTTCGACCTCAACCAGGCGCTCGTCGGAAACGCCCTTTTGGCTCAGCTTGGCGAGGGTGTCCTGCAACTGCGCCATCTTGCGTGTGATTTCCTCGGATTGTTCACGGCTCGGCGGGAAACGCTCGCTGGGCGGGGCTTGAGGCGGAAGCACGTACTGGCTTCGCGCCCAACGGGGGGCTACTCCGAGGCCGGTCAATGCCAGCCAGGTTCTTCTAGTCATGTTTCCCTCCTACGTGGTATGGCCTACGTGGTATGGCTCACGGGTGCGGCTCGCGCCGCTCGCCTAGTATACGACCGGCATTCCTACCCGGCAACCGCCGATCGGCAGGTGTCGATTTCGAGAACGTTATGCAACCCCAACTGCTTTATTGACAATGGTTTCAAGCGGATGTATATTCAACGCAGCGCACTTTGTCGCGGCAAGGGTGCAGTGTGTCGAAAGAGCGATGGGATCGATGAAAAAGTCGGAAACGCTTGGTGGCTTGAAAAAAATAGCTTGGGCTTTTGGGGTTTTCGCGTCGATGCAGCTGGTTTCAGCTCAGGCGATCGATTCTTTAAACGACGCCCGTGGCGTCCTCAAGACCTACTGCCAATCGTGCCATCAGGGCAAGGCCGCCGCCGGTCATCTTGATGTCACCCAATTCACGGTTGGCGACGACGCCATTTCGAGATCGCCTCAGCTCTGGGCTCGCGTTTACCAGCGTGTTCATGACGGATCCATGCCTCCGAAGGGAATGCCGGCGCCGCCGGCCGACCAGCGGGAGCATCTCGCGAGTTTTATTCAGACGAGTTTGCAAAGTTCGATTTGCGCAGCCGGTCCCACGCCCGGTCCTGCGCCGATTCGCCGGTTAAACCGGAGCCAATATTCGACCACGATCCGTCACCTGTTTAATGTCCCGTTCGACGCGGGTCGCGACTTACCGGAAGATGGCGCGGGCGGCGAAGGATTTGATAATGCCGCTGAGACTCTCTTCTTGTCTCCGCTTCTGGCTGAGAAATACCTGGAGGCGGGCAAGCAGGCGTTGAACATCGCGATGAAGAACCCCGACGCCAGGCAGGCCGTGATGATCGCCAAGCCCGGTGCGGATCTCACTCCGGAGCAAGCGGCTCGAAAGATCCTCTCGGGATTTCTGCCGCGGGTTTTCCGGCGGCCAACGAACACGGGCGAAGTAGACAATTACCTGGGGCTGTTTCGGGCGGCGCAGAAGCGCGGAGAAACCTTCGATGAATCGATGCTTCTTGTGCTTCAAGCCGTTATGATCTCGCCGCAGTTTCTTTTTCGTATAGAAGAACCGAATCCCGATTCCAAACCTCGGCTGGTCGGCGACTACGAACTGGCATCCCGGCTCTCTTACTTCCTGTGGAACAGCATGCCGGATCAGGAGCTTTTCGATCTGGCGGCCAAGGGGAAGCTGAACGATCCCGAAGTCCTGAAGAAGCAAGTTCTGCGCATGCTCGAATCGGACGTTCGGGGCTTGGATGACAACGTCCGGATCACCAAAGAAAACAAGCTGGACGCGATGGCGCAGCAGTTCATCGAGCAGTGGCTTGAAACCCGCGAACTAGGCCGGGACATCAAGCCCGATCCGAAGTTGTTCCCGCAATATTACGACGTGGAGATGAACCCGGCGATTCGCCTGGAGCCGGTGATCTTCTTCAAGGAATTGCTGATCCAGAACCTGTCACTGCTGAATCTGGTGGATTCGAAGTTCGCGATGCTGAACAAGCCGCTGCAAAGCCTGTATCAACTGAATGTGAAAACGCAGGCGCGCGCGTCGGCCGTCGGAGCGCAGTTGTCGCACGTGATGCTCCCGGATGACAGCCATCGCGGTGGACTGCTGGGCATGGCGGCGGTGCTTACCGTGACGTCCTATCCGAACCGCACCAGCCCGGTGTTGCGCGGCAAATGGGTTTTGGAGGCTTTGTTGGGCACGCCGCCCCCGGCGCCTCCGGCCAGCGTCCCG
>DATGGL010000209.1:0-47423 GCA_035308605.1 Bryobacteraceae bacterium | reverse complement strand
TTTCGCCGCCGAAGAACGTGATATGAACGGTGTTTCGTCCGGCGGCTTGCTCTAACAGAAAATCGACCGAGGCCTTGGCCGTGTCGAGATCCATGAACTTGGGCTTGCCTTCCGGCGTCGCGACCTTATCGTTCCCAAATTCGTAGCAATATTGGCACGAAAGATTGCACTGATTGGTTAGATTGAGAACCAGCGTCTGCAGCGGGAAGTTCGCCGGCGGGTTTTCGGGACGCGGCGGCGCCACATGCCCGTTCACAAGAATCCGGGCGTGGTAAAGTTCCTGCACCAGCTCTTCGGCGCTCGAAGAATCGAATCCTTCGCGGCTTAGTGTCTCGACGAGTTGACCGTGAGCAACTTCCTCACCCGCCATCCGATCGATTACGGTTGCCACCGGCCCGTCAATTTCAAAGATCGCGCCCGCGGGTACGAGATAGAGAAAACGCCGGCCGCCACCATCGAAGGGATGAAATTCGCCCAGACGATAGTGATGAGGCTGCGTGGCCGTCACTGTGAGACCTTCATCACTGAGTCACCTCTGGCTGATCCCAATTCATGTATAGCGGCACCGTGACGACGAGATAGCCTTTGCCGACCAGTGGCTTGCCGTCCTTATCCTTTTCGCTCTTCGCAGTCGCTACCACCCAGATATCTCCATAGTTGTTGCGGCTGAATTTGCGTTTGGGATTTGGACCGTCCAGCGCCGGCGTGAAGAATCCCGTAGGACTCAAGGTTCCCACAAAATCCTTGTCGTCGTCACTGTACACGGAATAGAACTCCTCAACCGACCACGTCACGTCAACTGGACCTAATTCCACGTCGTCCGCGGTATGGAGCTTTCCGTCTTCGCCACGCTGATAACCGATGGCTTCGAACTGCTGGTAGCCTTTCGGGTGCACGTCGCTCCCCAGGCGCGCCAGGGACGATTCCGGCAGCACTTTAATGTAGTCAACACGATCGTAAACGGCAATGCCACCCTGCAAAACGGAGCGCCGCAAACTCACGTCGCGTTTCCCGGAGACGGCACCGTCAGCCACGTCTACTTCGGCGATCACTTCGCTCGTCGTGGAAGACACCACACGCCGGACCGTTACGCCGTTGCCGAAATCGAGATCCGCCGGCGCGACCTTGGCTGGGAAGCTGTCGCCAGTCAAGCGCACGCGATTGCCCTGCGTTCCGGTTTTCAGCGAAGTCTTATCCAGACCCAGCAGAGTGGGATCCGCGGAGGTCCGCTGGAGCTTTACGTCGAAACCGAATTCCTGATATTCGCCCCAGAACCAGCGTCCTTCTGCCTGCGACTGATCCGGCGAAATCCACATCGCCTCGCGCGCCTCGCTTTGAAGATCGTCTGGAGAGGAGGCAGTTCCGCTGGCTCCCTTCGAACGCCCGCGCCAGGAATATCCGGTGTAGACCAGCCCTGTACCGGAGCGAACCACCTTCGATCCGTCCTTTAAGGACGTCAAAGTCACGCGTGTGGTGAATTCGTCTTCGGCAGCGCCCGGCTCTACCTGCATTTCGCCGACGAATTTTCCGCGTCCGGGAATGTTCGCCGAAACCAGCCATCGGCCGGCCATTTTCGGCGCCCGCATCCGCGATCGCCAGGCTGCCCATTCAGGAGTATGCAGTTGCGCGCTTTTACCGAGAAAATCGACCGCAGCGTCCACCGGCACCACCGGAGCGGCTGTAGGAGTCGCCGCGATCGGGGGCGCGTTGCCACCACCGCCGGCGGCGAGCCCGCGGCGGAAAGCCTGATCCGCCGTGGCGTATAACGCGACGTGCAGATTGGTCAGTAATTTCCAATCTTCCTTCGATCGCCGCCACGACATCGGGCGGCCGAACGCGTGGCAGTTCGCACACGCTCCGCGCACATCGTCGTTTGGAATGTTGGTCTCGTCAACCAGGCGATGCTCGGCCATGTACATGACCGGTTTCGCTTCTTCCGGCGCGAGTCCGTGGTAGGTCGCGAGATACTTCAGGATTGTCTTGGCTTCCGGCGGCGTCAGCGTAAGGCCGTTGAGGCGGATCATCCGCTTGATCGCCTCTTCCCATTGCTCCGGAGTAGCGCGCTCCCAGGAAATGCGCGAGAGATTGCCCTTTTCGTCCTTTGTATGGCAAACCCCGCACTTCTGAATGACGAGGGCGTTGGTAACCGGAATGCCTTCCTCCGGCTTCTCCTCGACCGCCGGGGGCGCGCCATTGCCACGCCCGCGTTGCGCATTCACAGGCACCACGATCAACATCGCCCCGATCGCGAGCGATGCTGCAACCGCTTTACTCATTCGGCCTCCACTGGTGCTTCTCGAAACAGCCCTCTGGCTACTTTAACTCATTACGTAGACGAGGTGGTCTTTAGAACGTTAGCCGAGCCCCTAGCTGGATGGCGCGAGGACCCGTGCCTTCGGCGGTCTGCAAGCTGCTGATCTTGCCATAAGCGCCGTCGCCAATCCCGAGATCCGGCAAACCATAATTAGGATGGTTGAAGAGGTTCGCCGCCGAAGCGCCGATCCGAAGCGAAGCCCGCTCCTTGTACTTAAAGGTTCGATACACGGAGAGCGAGATCGTCTTCGTTCCAGGACCGACCACATTACCCACGGGCGAGTCGCCGAACCGGCCAATGTTATCGGGCGGGGCTACGAACGCCAGGGGATTGACCCAACTGTTGATGCTCTGATTCTTGGGATACAACGAGACTCCCGAAACGACGTCGGCGCGAGGGTCGCCGGCCGCGTCGAATGAGTTCGTGAAATTGGTCCCGGACGGATCGGTGCCGGGCGCCGTAACCGTGAGGAACGGACCCGTCTGGATCACAATCACGCCCGCAAGCTCCCATCCGCCCAGCGCTTGATTCACCCACTTGTTCGCGGTGCGGCTGGTGGTTTCGTAAAGGAACGTGCTCTGGAAACGCTGCCGGCGCGTGAAGATCACATTGCCGTAGTCGAGCCGCGGGTTGAAGTAATCGCTGGTTTGGCCACCACCGGCGCCGAAGAACGAGGCCGGGTTATAACCGGCGCTATCCGAGAGGTTTTTAGCCAGGTTATAGCTGGCCTGGACCTGAAGGCCCTTCGACATGCGCTTATTTACGTTAATCGTCAGCGCCTCGTAATTGCTGATCCCCCCGTTTTGCACGTTCACGAGTGAGTCCCAAAGCGGATAAGGCGCGCCCGCGCTGGCTTTGGCAAACCCGATCGTGTTGGCCGGAACCTGGTCGGGGTTGGTAGTGATGTCCAAGTCAGTGCCGTGGCTGCCATCGTAGGAAACTCGGAGGCCGGTCTGGAAGCCGAGGTCGCGCTCGATTGTGAAATTCCACTGCTGCACGTATGGGTCGCGGTAGTGAAGCTGGTAGGACAAGTCGTAGTCCTGCGTCCCCGGCTGCGCCAGATTCGATGGGAACGGATACGGGAACCGGTACGCCGCCTTGCCGCCAGAAATCGAGTTCGTGAACGTTGCCACGTCGCTCGCTTCGACGGCCCAAGAGGAAAGGATCAGGTACCCGAGCGGCGCTTCGATAAATTTCCCGTAACCACCGCGGATAACCGTCTTGCCATCCCCGGTGACGCGCCACGCGAATCCGATGCGCGGATTAAAGTCCGTCTTCTGCGAGTAGCGCAGACTGTTCGGCAGACCGGCCTGATTCGCCGTCAGAATTGGCGTCGGGAAGATGGATTGAGCGAAGGCTGGATTCACCAGACTCAGGCTCTGGTTGGGCACCGCGACGCCGCCGTGAACCGTCACACCATTTTGCACCGTAACCAGGTCGGGCAGGAACGCCGAGACGTTGCCGTTGTGATCCTGGAACATCGGGTGGTATTCGTACCGCAAACCGTAGTTGATGGTCAATCGCGGCGTCACCTTCCAGTCGTCCTGAACATAGAACGCATACGCCGATCCATAGGCGTTGGTGTCGGGACTGGTAACCGTCGCGAGCGTGTCGCTATCGGGAACACCCTGCAGAAACGCGCCGAAGGGATTGTTGATAACCTTCGTCGCCGACGAATTCGTGAAGTTATATCGCCCCAGCCACAAAGTATCGAACACGGAGGTATATAACGCTTTCAGATAGCGATAGTCGCCGCCGAACTTGACCGAGTGATTCTTTTGCGTCCAGGTCAGGTTGTCCAGCAACTGGAACGTTTGCGTGTGGTTGTGGTTCGAGCCGACGCCACCAGTTCTCTGGAAGCCGGCAATCCGGACGTTCGGAGTTGTGCTCTCACCGTTCAATTTCTGATTCAAGTACGGCGTCAGTCCGGTTTGATCGGCAATCGTCTTCGCCAAAACACCGATCGTGGTGTCCACGTAAGAGCCGGTCCAGCCGCCACGCAGCTCGTTCACCATGTGCGGATTGATGATGAAGTTATGAGCGCCCGTCAGACTCCAATCTTTCTCCGGAGCGCTGACCGCGCCGCCAAGCGCCGTCCCATTCAACGTTGAGGCGCAGCCGCTGCACGGAGGCAGTCCGATGTCGCGATTCTTGTACGTAAAACGCCCAAAGACCGACTGGCGGGAGCTGATGTTCTGATCGATGCGAACGTCGCCCTGATCGCTATTCTTGGGCGTCGGGAAGTTCTGCACGTAATTGTTGGCAATGGCGTTCGGAGCTCCGGTATTCGGCGTCGGAAACAGATACTTCATCACCGCCTGCGAGAACGGCGTGATCTGCGTCAGCGGGATTTGGTTGTTCGGAAACGGTGTACCGTTCAAATCGTTCACCGTGGTCGGCAGATACGCCGAAAGATCGCCGTTTCGCAGCGCGTTGGAAGGAACGCTTTCCAGCAACACAAAGCTGCCCGGCAGCCGGAGAGCTTCGTAGTCCGCGAAAAAGAACGTCTTGTCCTTACCGTTGTAGAGCTTAGGAATCGAGATCGGCCCACCGATGAATCCGCCGAAATCGTTCATCACCAGATGCGGGACCGTCGGACTGAATGTGTTTCTGGCAGCGAAGGCTGAATTCTGATGATTCTCAAAAAGTCCGCCGTGGAACGTATTGCTTCCGCCCTTGGAGACGGTGGTGACGTCGCTGATGCCGCCGAACTCGGCCGTGTTATTCACTTCGCTGACGCGGATTTCGGCGATGCCGTCGAACGACGGGAACAACTCCGCGATGGGACCGCTATTGCGGGGGCTCATCGTAGAGATGCCGTCGACGCTCATGGAGAGCATATCGATCTTGCCGCCGGCCACTGAAATATTGCCGCTGTTGTCGATCTCCACGCCGGGTTGCGTCGTCAGCGTAGCGAAGGCGCTGGTCGAGCCCGACGCATGGGAACCGAGCGCTACGGGAAGATCGGTCAACTCGCGCCCCAGTTTGGTCTCCGCGATATTCGAAACTTCCGTATTGATCGGAGCCTCGGTCTGCACGCTCACTTCGACCGCCTGCGCCTGAGACGCCAGCGTCATCGCGCCGTCGACGCGAACAGTTTGCCTCGACAAAAGCTGGAGATTGGTGTGAGTGACCTTTTGAAAGCCGGCAGCCTCCATGGTCACTTCATAGGTCCCAGGTTCGAGATTGACCACAGTGTAGGACCCGGAAGCGTCCGTGCTGGCAGTTCTTACAGCCGATGTCCCGACGTTCTTCACGGTGATCGTACACGCGGCGACCATCGCACCCGACGGATCTTTTACCGTGCCGACGAACTCACCGAACGTGGACTGAGCCAAGCTCACCCCGGTGGATACCGCCACCGCGGCAGCCATCAATGCAACCAACAAAATCCTCGCCGACCAGATACACAACGACCTTCCAGCCTTATCGCTGAACATGTTTTGACACCCCTTTTTGGTGAGCCCGTTAGGACTGAGAAAACTCAACGCACGACATCAAGCCGTACCAATGCAACTTTTATGATGTTCACGGAAATTTATTGCAGGGTGGTGATTCGCACGAACCCGCAGCGGTTCGCATCGAACACGACTTACGCAGTCGCTTACCTTCCTCATTACCCGCACGCTCCCACGGAGAGTGGCGTCTAATAATCGGACAGGGATGAAAGTTTGGTCAGTATATCGTGAATGACGTTACAGTGTCAACGAAATTTGCTTCTAATTTCAGGATCTCAGCAAACGCTTCTGTTGCAAGCAAATGCACGAGTTAGCGAGCATTGCCTACAGCTTTGCGTAGACCATCCTTGCGTCCATCGAGGCGCTCATCGCGCGAGACTGATTGCCAGCAGAAGACCACGCTGCGTCCCCAGGTACGAATCCTTCGTATCGTAAGTCTCGTCGAGCGCGTGTGCGCCGGTACCTCGCCCTCCGCCGCCTATCGTGATCGCCGGAATTCCGAGATTCATCGGCACGTTGGAATCCGTCGAGCCTTCGCCGGGCGAACCGGTGAATCCGAAGATCTTCGAAACCGCAAGCGCCGTGATGACGATCGCCGAATCGGATGATGTATTTCCAGGAGGGCGGTATCCAACCAGGTTCGGATTCGCCGTGATCGAGCCCCGGCTGGGCCATCGCCGATTTTCTTCCTCTACCGCCTCCGCGATCGCCGCCTTGAACTTGCTGTGCACTGCTTCCAGCGAAGTCTTGTCGGCCGACCGCATGTCCACTTCCATCCAGCTTTCAAATGGAATCGCGTTGACGGATGTGCCGCCTCCCACCCGCCCGACATTGAACGTCGTTTTCGGATTCGACGGCACTTCGAATGTGTCGATCTTGGCAATGGCGCGGCCCATCGCCTGGATTGGATTCGCCATCCCGAATGCGCCGAAACTGTGGCCGCCCGGCCCTTTGAACTCGACGCGATAGCGATAACTGCCAACTCCGACGTTTGTAACGCTCAGACCGGTTCCGTCGACAGAAATAAATTTGTCGATCTGCCCCTTCAGGCTATCGTTGAAAAGATTCTTAGTACCCCGAAGATCGCCAAGGCCCTCTTCACCGGTATCGGCGACAAAAGTAATGGTGCCGGGAGTTTTGACGTTCGCCTCCTTCAGCGCCTGAATCACCCCGAGCACGACGACCAGGCCGCGGCAATCGTCGCCGATGCCCGGGCCTTTTAACACTGAGCCCTCGCGCTTCACCTTCACATCCGTGCCTTCCGGAAAGACCGTGTCGAGGTGCGCCTGAAACACCAGATTCGGATGGGCCGACGCGCCGGGCCGCGTGCCGATCACGTTGCCCGCTTTATCGATGTGGACGTTTTCGAGTCCAAGCCCCTTGAACAGCCGCTCCAGTTCTTTGCCGCGCGCTTCTTCGTGGAACGGCGGCGCCGGAATTTCACAAATCCGAACCTGTTCGTCGATAAAGTGCGGTTCATTCTTCTTGACTGCATCCAGAGCTGTCTTGACGGCAGGATCCTGCATCAATCGCGATGCATCCTGGGCTGCGGCGAGAGCGGCGAGTAACACAACAGGAACAGCGATCCGAGGGTACATAAGCAAGAGATTAACATCCTCGTCCAGTGCAAAGAGACAGTATTGAAACGTTCTCCTGCTCATTCGCATCCCTGCTTATTCGTCGGAAATCGAACTAATAGAGTTACTCTCCTGTCGGGCGACGCGTAGTACGAAACGGCGTAGTACGATAGGGAGGCAGGTGCATTCCTGAAAGGGTGGCCCGGCACGGGCCGAGCGAACTCGGGTAAGACTGGCTGTTCGAGGCCGTCTCCGGGTATGAACGAATGGGAAGGGAGGCGCTCCCATGTGGAACCGCCGCAAAGAAGAGGAACTTACACCCAAGCCGGCATCGGCGCCGCCGACGTCGTCCGAGCTTGCCAAGGAGGGAATTCCAATGTCCACGCTCCCAGGACGCCATAGCAACGAACCGCATGTGGAATCGCATCGGGGAGGGCAGGCGGTGCTTGGAAAATCCGTCATCGTAAAAGGCCAGATCATGAGCCGTGAAGATCTGACCATCGACGGCGAAGTGGAAGGCACGGTGGAATTGCAGGAGCATCGGCTGACCGTTGGCCCCAACGGACGGCTGACCGCGAGCGTGAAGGCTCGCGAGATCGTTGTGCTCGGAACCGTTCACGGCAACGTCGAAACGACGGATAAAATCGAGATCCGCAAGGATGCGAAGCTGGTAGGCGATATCAAGACGGCGCGCATCGTCATCGAGGATGGCGCCTATTTCAAGGGCAACATCGACATCGTGCGCGCGGAAGCGCCACGCCCCGCGGCCCAGCCGGCGCCAAAGCCACAGGTTGTTCCGGCGCCAGCGTCCAGCACACCCGCCATGGCGGCCGGAGCCGGTGACCATAAGCGCTAGGTCGGCAGTCTCCAATCCCGGTTCGCTCGGGACCCGGCACAGCCACGGTCTCGACCAGTTCTGCGCATCTCTCGATGAGCGTCCCGGCCTCTCGATACTCGATCTGGCGGGCGCGAGTCAAGCCACGGTAAGTTTCCTCACCGACCATGGCCATCGTCTCTATTCCGACGACTTCGTCCACCAGCTCGACGAATGCTTTGGCGACGGCGACTTTTACGAGAACCAGACCAATCCTCTCAAAGTCAGGCATTTCCTGGATACTGCATTGAGTCTTCCCGAGGAACAGTTCGACGGCGCCCTGGTCTGGGACACGCTTCAGTTCCTGGCCGCGCCGCTTTTGCAGACCGTGGTCCAGCGGCTGCATGAAGGATTGCGGCCGGGCGCATGCATGCTGGCGTTCTTTCACGCCGAAGAACGAATCGAGACGATTCCGACGTATTGGTATCGCATTTCAGATCACCGCACGATTTCGCTGCATCCGCGCGGCCGGCGCCGTCCGGCCCAGTTCTTCAACAATCGCAGCCTCGAAAAATTGTTTCAGGACTTCGATTCGGTGAAGTTCTTCCTGACGCGGGATCATCTGCGCGAAGTAATTGTGCGGCGGTAGCGTGTCCGCCGCTAACCTAAAAGCCTAGGCGGCAGCATCCTATACTGAACAGTTTAAGGAGCTTGTCCATTGTCCCTGGAAGACGATCTGTTGGCGCAGCGCCTGCGCCGCGTCGCCGATATTGAAGCGCTCGGATTTCGCGCCTACGGCCAGCGTTTCGATTTCACTCACACCGTTCCGCAGATTCTGTCGACGTACAGTTCGAAGACGGCGGAAGAACTGGCGGACAAGCCACAGGTCCGCATTACCGGACGAATCATGACCATCCGGCGCATGGGAAAAGCCGGCTTCATGCACCTGCAGCAAGCCGGCGAGCGCTTGCAGGTCTACGTGCGCAAAGACGCCGTTTCGGAGAACGAATACAAGCTCTACGAAATGCTCGACCTCGGCGATATCGTCGGGATCGATGGCTATTTGTTCCGCACACGTACCGGCGAGCTGAGCGTTCACGCCGAAAAGTTGACGTTCCTTTCGAAGATTCTGCTCACCATGCCCGAGAAATGGCACGGCCTTGAGGACGTAGAAATTCGCTACCGCCAGCGTTATCTGGATCTGATCGCAAATCCCGAATCGCAGAAGATTTTCGTCACGCGAGCGCGGATCATTTCGTCGTTGCGGCTCGAATTAGAGAAACGCGGCTTTGTCGAAGTCGAGACACCGATGATGCAGCCGCTGTATGGCGGCGCGACCGCGCGTCCGTTCGTCACACATCACAATACGCTCGATATGGACCTGTATCTCCGCATCGCGCCGGAGCTGTACTTGAAGCGCCTGATCGTCGGCGGCCTCGATCGCGTTTACGAAATCAACCGCAATTTCCGGAACGAGGGAGTTTCCACGCAGCACAATCCCGAATTCACGATGCTCGAGTTTTATCAGGCGTACACGGACTATCACGGCATGATGGACCTGTCCGTGGACTTGCTCAAACAGGCCGCGATCGATGCGACCGGCTCGGCAGTCGTCGATTATCAAGGCACGCCGCTCGATTTCGGCAACGTCCGGCGGATGACCATGCGCGAAGCCGTCGGCGATTTGTCGCTCAAAGGTCATGCCCTGGTTGAAAAATTCGAGCGTGAGATCGAAGCCACGCTGATCCAGCCGACCATCATTTACGAATATCCCGTGGAAGTATCGCCGCTCTCCAAGAACAATCCCAACGATCCGGCGTTCGTTGATCGTTTCGAAATCTACGCCGCGGGCATGGAAATTGGAAACGCATATACCGAGCTGAACGATCCGCAGGAGCAGCGCCGCCGGTTTGAGATGCAGCTCGCACTGCGCGAAGCTGGAGATGAGGAGGCGCACCAGATGGACCAGGATTATCTGCGAGCCATGTCTTACGGCATGCCTCCCACCGGCGGAGAAGGAGTCGGAATCGATCGGCTGACGATGCTGCTGACCAACTCGAAATCCATCCGCGACGTCATCCTCTTTCCCCTGCTTCGGCCAGAGGGCGAAATCGGGCTTGCGGATCGGCTTCGCGATCTCGATCCGAAACCTTGATTTCCTATGTTTGAGTTTTTCATCGCCCGCCGGTATTTACGCGCGAAGCGCAAACAAGTAGTTATCTCCGTGATTACGGTGATCTCGATCATCGGCGTCGCGGCGGGCGTGATGGCTCTGGTGATTGCGCTGGCGATCAACACCGGGTTCAGCAGCACGCTGCAGCGCAATTTGCTCGGCGCGACGGGACACGTCTCGATTCAGGAAAAGGAACCCTCCGGCGGCATCGAAGGATGGGAGCCGATCTCAGCCAAGCTCGCCACCCTGCCTCACGTGAAGTCAGTGATGCCGGGACTTTACGATGGTGCCTACGTCACCGGCACAGTTCGCGGCGCGGGCGCGGAGATCAAGGGGATCTCATTGAAACCCGGCGCACCGGTCCCAGATGCTTTGGTGCATCTGAAAGCCGGTTCTTTGGATGGGTTGCGCACAAATGACAATAACCCCGGGATTGTCCTGGGGTCACGATTGGCCGAATTCATTGGAGCCGTCGTGAACAAACAGGTCATCCTGACGATTCCCAACAGCCAACCTACCCCTTTCGGCGCGATGTCCGGAACTGTCCGGATGCGCGTCGCCGGCATCTTCGAAACCGGCTTCTACGACGAAGATATGAATTGGGCGTACACGTCCCTCCCGGCAGCGCAAAAGGCGTTCGGCCTCGAGGACGTCGTAAACAGCATTGAACTGCGTCTCGACGATGTTTTCAAAGCCCCCGAAGTCGAAAAGGCCGCCGAAGGCGTGATCGGGCCGAAACTCGGCGCCATCACCTGGCAGGAGCAGAACCGACAGATTCTAAGCGCTTTACGCGCGGAGCGGATCGTCACGGTGATCACGGTCGGCCTGATTCAGCTCGTCGCCGCCCTTAACATACTGATTACATTGGTGATGATGGTGATGGAGAAGCACCGCGATATCGCCATCTTGATGTCCATGGGCGCGCGACCGAAACAAATTCGTAATATTTTTGTCTTTGAGGGCGTTCTGATCGGTGCGGTCGGCACTGCCATTGGACTAGTTCTCGGGTATACCCTAAGCTATTTCGCTGATCATTATCGCTGGATTCGATTGGATGAGCAGATCTATTCCCTCGCATTCGTTCCCTTTGAATCTCATTGGCTTGACGGGGTTTTGATCGCTGCCGCCGCCCTAGGTGTAAGCATAATTGCGACCTTATATCCGGCCCGCAGCGCCACCCGAATCGCCCCCGTAGAAGCCCTCCGCTACGAGTAACAGTTAGTTGACATTGCAACCTCCTACGGCCTATCCTGAACCCAAAGACTTGTTGGGGTAGGGGTTTGTATTCCCTCGAAGACCGGTTTCGCGTTTAGGAATTTTTTGGGGAAAGGACGTTTAATGCAAAAACGTGTTGTGATTTGTGTTTTCACTCTGGCCCTGTTGTGCCTGAGTGTGGGAAATGTATTCGGGCAACTTACTGCAACTGCAACGCTACAGGGCACTGTAACCGACAAGACGTCGGCCGTCATTCCTGGCGCCGAGGTGCAAGTCTCGAACAAACAGACTGGCCTGTCGCGAGTTGATAAGACGAGCAACAACGGTCTCTACGTATTTAACCTGCTGCCGGCCGGCATTTATGAAGTTCGAATTGCCGTGAAAGGATTCAGCACGGCCGTGTTTCAGAGCGTCGAATTGGCCGTTGGCCGAACCACGACGATCGATGCGCAGCTCGCGCCGAGCCAGCAAGCCGAAACCATCACGGTGGAAGCCTCTGGCGCGGCACTGGTGGATCTTCAGAAGACCGACGTCAGCGTACCGATTACGCCTTCCGACGTCGAAAACCTGCCTTTGAATGGACGCGATTTCGTGAACCTGGCGCTTCTCGCACCGGGCGCGCGTCCGGTGGCATCGTATGACCCGACCAAGAACCGCATCGGCGTTTTCGCCACCAACGGCTCGGGCGGACGTAATGTCAACGTCACCGTCAACGGTATCGACAATAAGGACAACACCGTCGGCGGACCGGTGATGCAGCTTCCGCTTGAAGCTGTGCAGGAATTCAACATTTCAACGCAGCGTTTCTCGGCCGCCAATGGACGCAGCGAAGGCGCGGCAGTGAACGTGATCACCAAGTCCGGCACCAACGATTTCCATGGATCGATCTTCTTTCAGGATCGCGACCAGGCGTTTGACACTTTGAACTATTTCGAGCAGACCGCCCATGGCGGAACCGGCCAGAAGGCGCCTTTCAGCCGTCAGCAGTTCGGCGGCTCCGTCGGCGGACCGATCAAGAAGGACAAGACGTTCATCTTCTTCGCCATCGAGCGTTCGCGCGAGAACACCAGCATCAACGAACTCGGGTTAGCCTACACCAACTCCCAGTTGATCACCAACCTGGGCGCCGTTCCGATTCAGACTATTGCCACGCCTTACTTCGACTGGCGCTACAACGGGCGCATCGATCACCGGATCAACGATAAGAACACGGTCAATTTCAGCTACTCCAATCAGAACAATACTGGGTTGAACGATCAGGCCACTTCCACCAGCGATGGATCGCAAACCAACTTCACCACCAATCAGCTCATCATCGCCAACGCTACCTGGAATTCGGTCATTTCACCGAGCCTGGTGAACTCCTTCACGGCCGGTTACCAGTACTGGAATAACCTGATCAGTTCCGACAAGTTCGTGCCGACGTTGCAGTTCCCGGATCTGTCGGTGGGAACCAATCCGAACGTTCCACAAGAAAGCTATCAGCGCAAATGGCAGTTCAAGGACGATATGGCCTTGACGCACGGAGCGCATTCCTTCAAGTTCGGGTTCGATTACCTGTGGGAGCCGATCGTTGGCGGATTCTTTGTTAACAATCCGACCGCGACGCTCACCTTCTTCGACGATCCTAGTGTCATCCTGACTAACAAGACGGAATATCCGCAAGGTTTCGCCACTCCTGGGGCAATCCAAACGGTTACTCAGGCCACCACGGGCGATCCCTATTTCGTGCAGCATCCTAAAATGTTCGGGCTGTACTTCCAGGATGACTGGAAAGTGAACCGCCGCCTGACCTTAAATCTTGGCCTGCGCTGGGACAAAGATTACGGGCTCAACGGCGGAGTTTACGAAAACAACGCCCGAGCCTTCCAAGAGCTGAAGGCGATCGGAAATCCGTACGGATCGCATGTTCCGCACGACGACAACAAGGACTTCAGTCCGCGCATCGGCCTGGCGTATGACTTGACCGGCGCTGGCAAGCACGTGCTCCGTTTCGGCTACGGGCTGTACTATGGCCAGACTTTCCAGAACATTACGCTGTTCATGGAACAACAGGCGAATCCGTCGCTGTTCTCCACGGCCACGTTCACCAACAACGTTACGCCAGGGACCACCGGCGGAACATCCAACGCCTTGCCGAGCGGCGAATTGCTCCAGAATTTCCGCTATGGCGTCGACCCGATTCCGCCGCAGTTGCCGGGTGGAGCGCAATTGCCGACCGGTTCCACCGGACGCCTGGTCGACCCGACCTATCGTAATCCCTACAGCGAACAGTTCAACGGCGGCTATAGCTTCCAGGTCACCAGCGATTCCGTGATTGAAGCCGAATATGTCCACGAACTTGGCCTGCATGAAAGCAAGTCGATCGTGATCAATCCGCAAATCAACGGCGTTCGCGCCACCTCCGCACTATTCGCAGCCGCGGGGCTGCCGGTGCTGGGCGAAATTCAGGACTACGATTCCATCGGGCGCAGCCGCTATGACGCGATGAACTTGTCGTATCGGAAGCGCATGACCAGGAATTTCTCCATCAACGCCAGCTATGTGCTTTCACGCGCCCTGGCTTATAACGGAACCGGCGCCGGGTTCGGCAACGGCCCCACGGACGAACTCAACTGGTTCGCTCCGCATGACTTCGGCCCGACGCCCCAGGATGAACGGCACCGCATCACTATCAGCGGTCTGATCAATCTGCCGTTCAAAATCACGTTCTCGCCCATCATGGCGTGGGCTTCCGGACGCCCGTACTCGACGCTCGAAGGCGTTAACGATACCTTCGGCTTCGGCGGCGGACAGGGCAGCACCCACACCATCGTGCTGAACAGCGATCCTAACAACCTGTTGGCCACGAAGGCTTATTCGAGCGGTCAGCTATTGGCCTGCCTGGCCGCCAACACATGCCACCAGGTTAGTTACGATAACGTCCGCGGAGCGGACTTCTTCCAGCTCGACGCCCGCGTCGGGAGATTCTTCCGCATTAAAGAAAGAGCCAAACTGGAAGTATTCTTCCAGGCTTTCGACCTTACCAACCATGCCAACTTCGGCACCAACTACGGAACCAACATCCGCAGCGCCACGTTCGAGACGCCAACCGCGTTCTTGAGCGGAAGCGGAGTGATCACGCCGAAGTCGTTCTCGGGCGAGTTCGGCGCCCGGTTTAGTTTCTAATCGTTTCACGAAGCTTCGTTTCCAGGGCCGGTGGTTCGCCACCGGCCCTTTTTCTTTTACACTGGATTCGTCACATGCCAAAGTTGATTTCGGCCCCCACGCGAATTCCCGTGCCAGGCGGCAAGTTTGTCGACGAATACGTGGGTAAAGTAAATTCCAGCGATACTGCGTTGAGCGTCGCCCACATGCGCAGCCCCGCCGGATGGTCCGAGCCGGGCCAGCGCCCCGACTTCGATGAATACACGGTCGTCCTAAAGGGCGCGCTCCTGGTCGAGCACGAAGGCGGCCTGCTGACCGTAGCCGCGGGCCAGGCGGTGATCGCCTCTCGCGGCGAGTGGGTCCGCTACAGCACGCCGGACGGAGCCGAGTACGTGGCGATCTGCCTGCCGGCGTTCACCGTGGAAACAGTCCATCGCGACCCGTCCTAAGATCATGAAGCTTCGATTTCACGGTAATTCATTGCGCCTGAGGCTGAGCCAGTCGGAAGTGTCGCAGCTCGCCGATTTCGGGTGCGTCGAAGATCGCGTCGAGTTCGCGCCGGCGAAAACCTTGAAATACCGTCTCGAATCCGGAGCCGGCTCGAGCGTTACCGCGGACTTCACCGGAGATTGTATTCGCGTCACTCTCCCGCGCGCCGCGGCGTCGCATTGGATCGAAAGCGATGACACCGGAATCGAGGGATCCGTCTCGAGTCTCAAGATTTTCGTCGAAAAAGATTTCCAGTGTCTGCATCGGGACAGTCCCGAGGACGCCGATTCTTTCCCGAATCCGCTCGCGAAGGACTAGCGGACGGTCAGGACAGCCGCGCCGCGGATCGCATCATTCTTTAAAGCGTTCAGCGCTTCGTTCGCGCGCTCCAGCGGAAACGTTTGAACCTGCGTCACGATCGGGATTTGCGCCGCCAGGGCAAGAAAATCCTCGCCATCTCTGCGCGTATTGTTCGCGACGCTTCGGATCACCCGTTCGTGATACAGCAGGTCGTCGTAGGACATCGACGGAATGGGAGTCATGTGGATGCCGCCCAGCACCACGGTCCCGCCTCTCTTCAGATTCTTGAGGGCCGCAGGGACCAACTCGCCCGCCGGAGCAAAGATGATCGCGGCGTTCAACTTTTCAGGCGCCTGCGATTCGCCTCCGCCGGCCCACGCCGCGCCGAGTTCCAGCGCCAACGCCTGATGACGCCGGTCGCGAGTGAACGCCAGGACTCTGACGCCCCAATACTTGGCTACCTGAATCGCGACATGCGCCGCCGCGCCGAATCCGTAGAGCCCGAGCGTGCCTCCGGCGGCGATTCCCGAGAGTCGCAGACAACGAAAGCCGATGATGCCCGCGCACAACAGTGGCGCGGCGTGAAGATCGGCAAATCCGTCAGGAATGCGATAAACGAACGCCTCGGGCGCCGCGATGTATTCGGCGTAGCCGCCGTCCACGGTGTGCCCGGTAAACACAGCGGCCTCGCAGAGATTCTCCATTCCCGCGCGACAGTATTCGCAGGTCCCATCCGTCGAGTGCAGCCACGGAACCCCCACGCGGGTTCCCGGCGCAAAGCGATTCGCCTGCGGTCCGTTGCTCTCGATCACTCCGACCACCTGATGCCCCGGGATTACTGGCGTTTTCAGGACCGGCAGCTCGCCTTCGATCACGTGGAGATCGGTACGGCAGACACCGCAAACGTTGACCCGTACCAGAACTTCCCCAGCCTTCAACTCCGGCTTGGACACGTCTGAAAAAATCAAGGGATTCGATTCGACGGGCGCGCGCTGGGGAAGAATGCAGGCCTTCATGCGTTTATCGCCACCCGCTCGCTGTCGCGCGCGGTTCGGTATGAATCTTTCACCAGCGCGCCGCGCCCACCGAACCGCGCACGCCCGTGAGCGGGCTCGTTCACGTCCGCATCCGCGCCAAAAAATATAACCCAGCGAGCGAAAAAATTACATCCGGCGACCAGGCCGCAATCCTGGGAGGTAGCTGATTCAAATTTCCCACCTGCTCGAACAACTGCCCCACCGACCAGTACGCGATCGCGATCGCCAGGCTCAGCCCGACTCCAGCCATCGCCCCGCGATTCCCAGCGACGAAGGCAAACGGAATTGAGACCATCGCCATAATCAGCGCAAACAGCGGCACCGAAAACTTCTTGTTCAATTGAACCTGCAGCGGAATCGTATCGAACCCGCTCTGCTGGAGCTCCGCGATGTACGCCTCGAGCTGCTGAAAGTTCATCTGCTGAGACTGCCTGACGACGTGAACAAAGTAATCCGGAGTCTCCTCGATTTCCCGGAACGTCCGTGTGCTGCCGGTGAAATTATCCACTTGCGTCGGCGCGCACTCCTGGCAGCTCGCGTCCATGTCCCAGCTTCGCCCGTTCTGAAACACCCAAGCGTTCAATGACGGTTCCCAGCGCGCACGCTCCGCCGTGATGTGACGCTTCAGACGAAAGTAGGCCGGGTCGATTTCGTAAACGTTCACGCTTAACATGCTGAATTCCGATTGGTCGAAGTACTTGTAGTAGAACACCCGGTCATGCATGCCGTAGACCCATTTTCGATCCGGCCGGAGATACGTCTGCGGAGCCTTGCCTTTAATCTCGTTGCGCAGAGCGTCCTGGCGCAGATCCGCTTCGGGTACCCAGTAGTGATCGAACGCGAACAGACTCCCGCTGAGAAAGAATCCCGCGACCAGGACCGGTACGGTAAGCCGGTAGACGCTGATCCCGCAGGCTTTGAACGCCGTAATCTCGTTGTGCTTCGACAAAACGCCAAACGCCACCAGCACCGCCGCCAGCACGCTGAACGGCGTGAAATTGTAGATCAAACGCGGCGTCAGAAAGAAATGGTAGCTGAGGATCTTGCTCATCGATGGATGATTCTTGATGATGTCGCTCAGCAGCTCGAAAAACGTAAATACGTGGTAGATGAGAACGAACGTCATCACCAGCAGGACGAAGTAAAACAGAAAACTGCTCAAGACGTAGGTGTCGATCACCTGCGGCAGAAGAGGAATGCGCGCGGCCCATACTCTTGGGCCGATGCGATCCAGAACCCGCGCGCCGTGCTGCGGCGCCCGTCCGACGGCGCGGAACAACGCGATAATGCTGCCCACGAAATCGCGGTCCCCCGGGACTTCCAGCCGCGTGATCATCACGATGCCAAAAACGAAAAACACGGCGTCCGGAATCCACACCGCGACGGCCGGCGTCAGAGAGCCCTGACGCGCCAGGCTGATGCAGCTCGCCAGACCAATCCAGTAAATAAACGCGATCACCACGGTGAGCACCACAGCCGACGATTTTCCGGCTCGCCGCGAAGTGATCCCCAGCGGAATTCCGGAGAGCGCCAGAAGGATGCAGGCCAGCGGCATGGCAAAGCGCCGGTGCAGCTCGATCCTGTCGTCGAGCAGTTGCTCTCGCTCCAGCGCCTTGTTGTGATACGCCTCCCGGTACAGCGGCCCGGTATCCATTTCGGTCGACGGCCGCGAGGGATGCTCTTCTTTCTTCTGCGCCTCCAATGCCTGGTCCCCGATCGGCGACCCGGAGATGTGATAGTTGAATTCCTTGTCGGTTTCGTAGGTTTCGCCGTTGGCGAGATGCAGCAGGATGCGATTATGCCGCATGTCGCCGACCGCGAGCGCATCACTGGCGAGCGTGACGCGGGGTGTATCGCCCCGATCGGCGGCGCCGGGCTTGCGTTCGTCCGGCGGCGTGATGTCGGCCATGAAAATACGCCGCAGCCGCGATGTCGGGCCCGCATTAATGTCGCTTACATAGAGAATCGTGTTGGGAAACTGCTCTTCGAACACGCGCGGCTGGATGTCGGTAGTCAGAGCGCTGAGCTGATTCTGAACGCGGTAGAACTCACGGATCGACCACGGCATAAGCCACAAGGAGGAAGCCGCGGCCACGATCGTCGCCAGCAGTGCAAACCCGAGAATCGCAGGCACTACGCGCCGTCCCGGAACGCCTGCCGCGCGCATGGCGGTGATCTCGCCGTCGCTCGACATCCGGCTCAAAGTAATCAGCGTGCCCACCAGAACCCCGAACGGGATGGTCAGCGGCACGATCTGCGGAAGTACCAGCGCGAACAGATAGGCGACCGTCGTCAGCGAGCCGGCAGTGCCCACCAGCAGCTTGAACATCGTGGGAGCGCGCTGCAAGAAGACCACGAAGGTGAACAGAACCCCGCCGAGCAAAGCGCTAACAAAGATTTCACGGAAAATAATACGGCTCAGCAGGCGCATGTGGGCTACTCTTCTATGCTCCCACATCGCTTCGACCGGAACGGCCAGCGCGTTATCCTAACCCTTTAGCGCGCCAATCTTTGGATCGGCGCGACCTCTGCTCTCTTGGAGAATTATGAAGAGTCTGCTCGTCGTGTGTCTCTCGTTTTCAATGGCGGTTCAACCGTTGCTGGCCCAGTCCGGCGACCAGCCGCCCTCCGCGATGCCGGGGGTCTCGGTACCGGCGCAGGCGGATCGGTATCATGGCGTTCTTCGCCCCTATTCCCGCCGCACCATCACCGCTCCGAGCTTTGAGAACTCCTCCCGTATTCGTCAACTGATTCGCGCCGGCAATATCTACCTGTCTTTGCCGGACGCGATCGCGCTGACGGTGGAAAATAATCTCGATATCGAGCTGTTGCGCTACGCTGTCCCGATCTCGCAGATGGAGACGCTGCGGGCGAAGGGCGGAGGACTCACGCGCGGCATCTACTACACGCTGGCGACGCCCCCGGCAGGCGTCGGCGGCCCGCAAAGCCCGCTGCTGACCCAGGCGGCGACGCAATCCACGCCAGGGACCTCGGTAGCGACGAACGCCCTCGAACTTGGCGTGCTGTCAGAGCCTCAAACCAACTTATCGCTGCTCAGCAGCATTCCTCTTTCGAGTGGTTCGCCGATCCCGGCTTTCGACCCGTCCCTGTTCGCGAACTATAACTGGATGCACCAGACCATTTTGAACAGCAACCAGTCGACCAGCGGCACGGGAGCGCTGGTGAACGATATTCAAACCGGGAACGCCGGCTATCAGCAGGGGTTCAGCCCCGGAACCAACGTCAACGTGGCCTTCAACAACACGCAGGAATCCACCAATTCACCGAAGAACGTCTTCAATCCGTATATCAGCTCGGATCTTTCGCTCACCGTGACGCAGCCCCTGATTCGCGGGTTCGGGCGGAAACTGAACGAACGCTATATCCGGATCGGCGTCACTGAAGAAAAGATCACCAATCTGTTATTCCGGCAGCAGGTGATGGAGGTGGTCTACGGTGTGGTGCGCCTGTACACCGACCTGGTCGCCCTCACCGAAGACGTCAAGGTGAAAGAGGAAACGCTCGGTTTCGCGCAAAAGCTCTTCGAAGACACGAAAGCGCAGGTGGACGAAGGGACGGTCGCTCCGCTGGAACTGAGCCGCGCGCGCGCCCAGGTCTCCGCCAGCCGCCAGGATCTGATCAACTCCCGTGGCCTGCTCGAAGAGCAGGAAGCGATTCTTAAGAACGTGATAACCCGCCGCGGCAATGAAGATCCGGAAGTACGTAGCGCGCGCATTATCCCCACCGAATCGCTGAGCGTTCCCAACCAGGAAGACAGCCGCCGCATCGAGGAATTGCTCGCAGCGGCGTACCAGAACCGGCCCGACCTGAGCCAAGCGGCCCTGCAGATGAAAATCTCCGAGATCAGCCTGGAGGGTTCCTACAATAATCTGCGCCCGGAGCTGGACCTGGTGGGCAACGCGCAGAACAACGGACTCGCGGGGCAGCCGTTGATCGTCGGAGCCGATCCGCGATTCAGCGGCGGGTTCGGAACCGTCCTCGACCAGATTGCGACGCGCAAGAATCCGACCTATTCGATCGGCCTCCAGCTCACCCTGCCGCTCCGCAATCGTGTCGCGCAGGCAGACGCGATTCGCGATGAGCTTCAGGTTCGCCAGACCCAGGTACGCGAACGCCAGTTGCGCAATCAGGTGCAAGTGGAAGTGGAGGACGCGCTGATCGCCATGCGGCGGGCCCGGGCTTCTTATGAAGCAGCGGTCGAAACGCGGACGCTGCAGGAGCAATCCCTTTCACTCGAACAAACCCGGTACGCGGAGGGTGTTTCCACCGCGTTCTTCGTGATCCAATACGAAAGCTATGTGGCGCAAGCGCGATCCGCGGAGGTCGCGGCCAAGAGCGCCTATGTCAAGGCGCGGGCGGCCCTGGAGCGCGCAACCGGATCGATTCTCGACGACAACAAAGTGAGCATTGAAGCGGCTCTGAACGGCCACATGTAGCGGGCTGGCCGAAGCGCAACGAAGTAAGATCGAGAAAGTATGCAAAAGCCCTCGTTTGACCCCGGGTTGACGCAGCAAGTCACCGGAACGCTGACCCGCGCAATTAATAAGGACGGCAGCTTTAACGTCGACCGCCGCGGCACGAGTTGGCGCTATATTCATCCGTATCTTCATCTGATCAACGCCGGATGGCCAACTTTTCTGGGAATCGTAATGGTGACCTACCTAGTGGTCAACACGATCTTCGCGCTGATTTACTTCAGTCTCCCGGCAGAGCAGGTTCAAGGCACCAGTGCGCCGACAAATTCCGCGCGTTTCTTAAACGATTTCTTCTTCAGCGCGCATACGCTCACCACCGTCGGATACGGTAACTTCGCGCCCAACGGAATCGCCGCAAACGCGGTGGCGGCGCTGGAAGCAATGACCGGACTGATGGGGTTCGCTCTGGCCACCGGCGTCCTTTTCGGCCGGGTCTCAAAGCCGTCGGCCAAAATCGGATTCAGCCAAAATGTTCTCATTACTCCATACCAGGATCGGACCAGCCTTCAGTTCCGTGTGGTCAACCTTCGTTCGAACACGCTCATCGAATTGCAGGTGATCGTGATGCTGATGACCGTGGACGGGCCGCCCGGTCAGCTCGCGCGGCAGTTCAAGGTCCTTACGCTGGAACGGGACAGCATTTACTTCTTCCCGGTCACCTGGACAATTGTCCACCCCATCGACGAATCGAGTCCTCTCTATGGAAAGACAGCGGAGGATCTCGCCAAACTTCGCGCCGAAGTACTCATCCTGATTAAGGGATTCGACGACACCTTCAGCCAGACGGTGAACGCCCGCTACTCTTACCGCTACGACGAGATCGTCTGGGACGCCAAATTCAGCCCTGCTTTCGAGATCGATGAGGGCGGCCAGATTGTTCTCGAACTCGGCCGTCTAGGCAGTTTCGCTCCGACCAAATCCGCCCAGAATTGACGTGTGGGTGGCACCCTTCCCCACGCCTCCCGGCGAGCGTAGAATGTTCCTGTAATGAAACTCCTGACGTTCCCTCTTATCGTGACCGGATTTCTGCTGGCCGGACTGCCCGTGCTCGCACAAGCGCCGGCGGCTCCCGCGCCTGTATTATCTCCAGAGGTCCACGCCGACCGGACCGTGACGTTCCGGCTGCGCGCGCCAAACGCCCAGGAAGTGCTGCTGGGACGCGAAGGCACGCAGCGGGTCGCCATGCAGAAAGGCAGCGATGGTATCTGGACCTACACCACCGACGCTCTGGAGCCCGATTTCTACGGCTACTCCTTCGTTGTCGACGGCGTCTCGCTGGTCGATCCGTCGAACTCGGTTTTGAAGCCGAACCTGCTCAATCTGACCAGCATGTTTCACGTTCCCGGCACTTCGCCTTCGCCCTGGGACATAGCCGACGTTCCTCATGGAGAAGTGCACCATCACTTTTTCCACTCAGCCTCCATCGGTGACGATCGCGATTACTACGTCTATACGCCGCCCGGTTACGAGCCTTCCGAGAAGAAGCTTTATCCCGTCCTGTACCTGCTTCACGGCTACAGCGACGATGCCAGCGGCTGGAGCGCCGTCGGCTTTGCGAACATCATCCTCGATAACCTGATCGCGCAGGGCAAAGCCAAACCGATGCTGATCGTGATGCCGCTCGGTTATGGGGCGCCCGAAATCGTAGTGCGCGGTGGTCCAACGCTTCGCGACCCGAAGCTTCGCGACAAGAATTACCAGAAATTCCGCGAGTCCCTGTTCGCGGAAGTGATACCACAAGTCGAGAAATCCTATCATGTGTCCAAAGACCGGACCTCCCGAGCGATCGCTGGCCTGTCGATGGGAGGCGCAGAATCGCAGTTCGTCGGATTGAACGCGCTCGACCGCTTCGCCTGGGTCGCGTCCTTTAGCGCCGGTGGCGCCGCCGAGGACTATGCCGCCACATTCCCGTCTCTCGATGCCAAGGCGAACGACAAACTACGGCTCTTGTGGATCGCCTGCGGGACTGAAGACCGGTTGATCGAGCCGAATCGCAAATTCCGTGAATGGCTCACGTCGAAGGATATCAAGCATGTCGATATCGAGACACCCGGCATGCATACCTGGATGGTCTGGCGGCGTAATCTGGCAGCCCTGGCGCCGCTCTTATTCCAACCGAAAGGCTCGGATCGGTCTAGCGGAACGTCCAGCCAAGCGAATTGAAGCGCACGACAAATTGCACGCCGACGACGTTCGACCGCGTGCCGGAGCCGCCTTCCGAGTGCATCCATTCGTAGCTGCCCTTGAGAAGCTCGTTCCGGCCGAGCCAGTAGCCCGCGCCCAGTTCATAGGCAGTCAGTCTCTTGGCGAACTCGTTTGAGGTAATTCCCGAAAGATCCCGAACGCTTCCGGGACTGAGCCATCCCGCCCGTCCGGCAACAAACAGGTGCGGCGTGATCACGGTTTTCACTTCTCCATAACCTGAAGTGAACCCGGGGGCCGTGGAAAAATTGGGCGAATCGAACCAGAATTTTTGCCATTCGCCATTGACGCTCCAGCGGCCGTGTCCCCATTGCCCGTCGACGCCGATCGCGCTTGCCGGGAAGCTGCGCAGGGTGGTTCCAAGCGGCAGCGCCGCCGCCAGATTTTCGTTCAAGTAGGGACCTCGAAATCCCGACATGCCGATGCGGAATCCCTGGCGGATCGTGTAGCCGCCTCCGGCGGCCCATTGCAGATACTGTCCGGCTTGGCTGATGTCGCGGGGATTCGCCGGAGAGCCGCTGGTCACTTGAAAGCGGCCATCAAATCGCCCCGACGAAATATCCACTTGCGCCCCCGGCAAACTGTAGAGCGTCACCGGCGTCAATCCTGCTCCGCCTCCGGGCGTCCCGCCGCAGGAGTTGCTCACGAACCCGTAATTTTGATGCGTCAAATCGTTGGTCCCGCATGGAAGTTGATCTGTCCGCAGCGGAATCTCGGTGATATAGCTGAGCGGTTGATCGAGCAGGGGATTGTCGGTGTCGTCGTAGCGCAGCGGAAACGCCCCAAACGCTGAGGCCAACTCCCCGGCCTTGATCACGACCGCGGTATTTCCTTTTCGCATCGAATAGCCGATGAAGGCCTGCATCACGGTGCTGTAGTATTCGTGTTCCGGAAAGAACGCGTCGTAATAAAAGTAAGGCGACTCCCGGAGCTGCACCGCCGCGTATCCGAACCAATGCGTGCCCAGCTTCACCGTCGGGTACAAGACCGCGCGAAATCCCGCGGTCGCGGGCGAATTGCTCGGATTCGCGAATTGCAATCGTTGCGAATACAGCGCGCCGCCGCTGACCGTGATCGGCATGCTGATTCCGGATTCCTGCCCGATGGCCGGAAGCGCAGCCAGCCCGAGCCACAACCCGGCCAAGCGGGCGCTTTTCAAATGTCTCATCGTTGCCCTCATCATGGCCCCACCCCCTCCATGGCATTCACGACCTCGGCTGTTCGCGCCGTCGAGATCTCGATCGGAAGCGCAACTTTGATCCAGAACGTCGACCCCTCGTTTACCCGGCTTTCGACGCCCACGATTCCCCCCATCATCTCCACCAGTTGCTTTACAATCGTGAGCCCCAGTCCGGTCCCTCCATAGCGCCGCGTCATCGACCCGTCCGCCTGGGTAAACTTTTCGAAGATAAGATCCAGCTTGTCTGATGGAACGCCGATTCCCGTGTCCTTTACCTTGAGAAGCAGGTTGGCCTGGGTTTCGGTTACGTCGAGGCAGTCGACCGCGACATCCACTCCTCCCCGATCCGTGAATTTGATCGCATTCCCCACCAGATTCGTCACCACCTGGCGCATTCTTCCTTCGTCCCCGATCAGGCGGGCTGGAAGACCCGCGCTAAACTGGACGCCGAGCCGCAGATTCTTCGCCGCGGCCTGTGCGGAGAGCAGGGCCGCCACTTCGTTCACCGTGGAACGTAAATCGAACGGAGCGGGATTGAGCACCATTTTCCCGGCGTCGAGCCGCGAGAAATCGAGGATTTCATTGATCAGCGACATCAACGAATCCGCGGAGTCGCGCACCGTCGCCGCGTAATCGAGCTGCTCCTCGTCGAGTTCGGTCAGCAGCAGCACCTCCGTCAAGCCCATGATCCCGTTCATTGGCGTGCGCAGCTCATGGCTGATGTTCGCCATGAACTCGCTCTTGGCACGATTGGCGGCTTCCGCGGCCGCTTTCGCCTTCTCCAGTTCCGCCTTCGATTTCCGCTCCGCCGCTGCGACGCGATTGAACGTATCGGCCAGTACGTGCAGTTCTCCCGCCGCCTTTCCGGCCACAATCTGATCCGGGAACTGTTGATTCTTTTCCCCGCTCTGGAGTTGCGCTACCAGATGCCGCAGAGGCTTCGAAACGGAACGGGACGTAACCAGCGCAAACAGCAGGGCGAGAACTACCCCCGCGCCGCCAACTTTCACCAGAATGTTCACCCACCCGTCGGTGAGCTCGCGTACCGCGCCGTCAAGGGACCGGAGCGCCAAAAGCCGGTAGTCCGATCCCAGCCCCGCTTCACGAACAGGCAAGACTAGAAACGTCTCCCGGTCCAGTTGGATCTGACATTCCCCGTCGGTCCGATTGCAGTTCCGTGCGATTTGCATTTCGAGGGCGAACCATTTGTCCTTGGAAAGGCTGGATCGCGCCACTTTGGAGGCGCGCAGGAGGACAATCTCGCCGCCTAAGTGATAACGTCCGAGCTCGAATTTGCGGCCAATCCATAGCTTCCCGATCTCCGCGCCGCCGATACCGAGCGGAGTCGTGGCAAGTTTATACAGTTCGCCGCCTTCGTCGATTAATGTCGCTCGGTCCGGGATTGGCGGCAATTGGGCCGGCGCGCCGGTCCCGTCGATGGCCGCGACGGTACGTCCCTTCCAGTCCGTCACCGCAAGCAGATCGTCGCCCATGAAACCGCGCATCTCACCCAGTTGCGCTTCGATGGTGCGGCGAATTTCGGCGGCGTCCTCCTCGCTTGCCGGCGCCTCGCGCAGCAATCCCACGGCAGCCTTCAGCCCGGCGTTTTCGGCGAGAACCGCCATGAATTCCGCTTCCCGTCTCGCGGATTCTTCATTCGCCCGAACAATCAGCTCATCGGATTTTTGAAACGACGCACGCGAGGTTTCTTTTACCCGCTGTTGGATCAATGCATTTAATGCCCAGAAACTTCCGGCCAGCACGACGCAGACCGGCACGAACGAGAACAGGAATGCCCTCGTCGTGAGCGACGTCATGCCTTTCAAGGCTTTGGCTCCGCGTCCAGCGGAACGCGAATGGTGACCTCGGCAGTCCCGCTCTCCGGGACATCCAGCTCGGTCTGGAAGTTCCCGGCAACTTTGTGCCACGCGATGACGCGATAGTGTCCCGCCGGCACGTTCGCCCAAGAAAACGTTCCGTCAGCCGCCGGCTTCACGTAGAACGTGTTGGAAGTCACCACGATGGCCGCGTACATGTTCGCGTGGATGTGGCAATACACCTGGACAATCCCCTCTTTCGTGAATTTCACCGCGCGGGATTGGCCCTTTGGATAAAATCCCAGATCGAAAGACTGGGCTCGCGACAACGAGAAAACGTTGTGGAAAATCGGATCGGCGTTCGGGAACTGAACTGTCGAACCGACCGGTACGATCACCAGATCCGGATCGAAACGGCCATTTCGCTGCTCCAAGACCAGGGTTTCCGGGGCTCTCGGCGTCTTGGTCCGGCCTTGCAGCATCACCACCATCCGGTCGAATTCGTTGACGGGTTCCGTGTCGGCCCCAGCCACCGGACTTACAGTGCCGCGCAAATTGTAGGCGGTCGGAATCAGAGCTTTTTTCGTCAGCCGTTTCATGACAACGGCATGCCCGGTAACGTCGCCCGCGCTGGCCACCCCGGACAAGGAAATCACAACCGCGAGCAGACATGGCGCGAGGATGGAAGTCTTCATGCGAGCTCCTAGTACCGAGATAGTTTTAAATCGGCCGTAGAACCCTTAGACAATAGGGAGGTGGGAGCCCGGGCGGAGAGTGCGGATACTAATTCAACAACAGGAAAAGTTCTGATTCTAATAGGGAATTGCCCTGGCTAGATTGCGATTACCACCACGCCTTCCCGCCTTAGCCGCTGTTCGGTCTGTTGCCTGTTCCAGGCGCATTCCTGATCCCGATGAACGCGCACCTCGTCCTCGGTAGCCAGCCGGTGCGTCTTGGCCTTCAAGAGCCGTGCGGCAACTCCGGATCCCGCCTGTACGAGCGAGCCTCCCGCTGCCACCAGCCAGACGAACTCGGGCAATCCGCTGCGGATCTCCCGAATCTCATCCCAATAAGACTTCAGATTGCGCATTATTCTCTCTCCTTCAAGATCCGGCCAATTTCCTCCAACGCCTTTTCCTTGTCGGCTGAGGTCATCCTCGGATGGATCTCGTCGATCCGAAAGCCCGCCGCGTGCCTTCCAAGTTCCGACGTTACCAGCCGGTTCAGCTCTTCCAGAGCGTTCTGATCGAGATCGCGGATCAGAGATTTGAACTTTCGATCGAGGCTCATCGGGAACCCGCAAGTTTCAAGCGATCGCTATACGTTCGTTCGAGCTGATCGGCATTTGCGTCGAGTTGAACCGCGCAGCGCCGCAGGCCGGCGGCGTGGGCCAGCAGCGCTCCCGCGACGCCCTTCGACATGTCGACCGGAAGCACCATCTCTTCGGTCACTGCTTCCCGAAGCTGCCCCAGCACTTTTTCGGCGCGATCCTGCGCAGCCGTCTCGATCGCGCGCACCCGGGTCATCATGGCGAAAGCCCCGGCGCGCAAGCTGACAATTTCGGCTGTCGGAATCAAGTGCTCGACAATGCGTTCGATCGCCCGATGAGCATGCCGGCTTTGATACTCGAGCGACGTGATCGTGCTCAGTTTCTTCAGATCCATCCGATCCCCGGCCGCAGCCGACTCGATCAGCGCGTCCATCGCCGATTGCATCGCTGAAGCCGTTTGCTGCCGCGATTCCTTAGCGAAGCGGCTCAAGGACCGTTCCGCCTTTCGCAGCCGATCCAGGCGTTCCTCGGCGGCGCGCTGGGCGTCGAGAGCCTCGACCACCTCTCGCCCCGTGTCCACCAATGCAATCGATTCCTGTACGCGGGCCTGCAAGGTCTGAGCGAGCAGGTCTTCGTCGTGCGTCGCGACGGCCTGAAGGGTAGGCGTCACCGCGATATCAAAGCTCATAAGGGTTCCTGGCGAGCAGAATACGCGGGCCTTGGGAACAGTCCTCCGGCGCGATACGCAAAGACCTGAATTTAATCGGGGAAGAACGGCTTGCGGCGCGGCTACTTTTTGTCGGGTTTAGAGGCCTCAATCTTGAATTGCTTCAAGACTTCGGTTTGATGACCCATATCCGTGGTGCCAGTGGGAAACTTATTCATCGCGAAAATGTAAGCGAGAATGTCGGCATTCACTTCCCGGCTGACCGATTTCGGCTTGTTGGCCGGCATCGTGGTGTAGATCCGGTCGAAGAGATCCCCCACGGTCAGCCCGTTCCAATTGGAGAGAAACTCCCCGCCCGCGAGTGGCGGAGCCATCTCGCCGCCGGTCATCTGATCGCCGTGGCAAGACGCGCAATACTGGCCGTAAGCTCCCGTGCCCCGCTTCGCCTGTGCGTCCGTGTAGATCCCGTCCCACACCGAGTGCGTCGGTTCCTGCGCGAAAACGATACCGAGACTGAGAACAGCCGCGCCTGCAACGGTGAGCTTCATGTGACCTCGCTTTTCTTTAGGTTAGACGAAAAAAGGTTAGAACAAAACGCCCGGAATGAAACCGGAATGGAAAAGGACCCGCGCCCGTAAAAAGCGCGGTCCCCTCTAAGAAGCAACAGACCGGAACTACCGTTGGCGGCTGCCGCCCGCCGGAGCCGTCGACGTCGGACGGTCTTCTGTTTCCGGCAGCGTAAACGCGACATACTCGCCCGAATACGCGCCGCCGCTGATGGCGACGATGATGTACTGTTTGCCGTTCAGCATGTACGTCATCGGAGAGCCGCTCTGCGGGGCCGGGATGAATACCGCGCCAACCTGCTTTCCGTTTGCCTTGTCATAAGCCCGCAGCATCGCTCCACGGGGATGCTCTGGCGTCGTGGTCACCAGCGGATCGCCCGCTACCACCAGCGACTTGGTCACCAGCGTGCCGATGTTGTAGCTCTGCTGCCCGGTCTTCGGAATATTCAGACCCTTCAACGCCGGGTGATTGCGAATGTTGTCCGGCGTGTCGCCATGCGCGATCTGCCAGACGATGTCCCCGCGATCCAGGTTAATTGCCGAAATCGTGTTATACGGCGGCTTGATCAGCGGCAGTCCCTGCACGTTGAGCGGCCGGTATCCGCCACCGCCGCCGCCCGCGGGCTCCTTCTTCGGCATCGGCGAATCCGCCCCGGCATTTTCGCCCGGTCCGCGCGCGATGGTTAGTTCCTGACCCGCCGTACCCATCACGTACTTCATATCCGAAATTTCTTTCTTGGACGGCACCACGCCAATGGGCGTCAAGCACGCGTTGCAGGCGTAGGCGTACACCGTATGTGTTTCCGGGTCGAAAGACGCGCCGGGCCAGTTCGTCCCGCCGCTCGCCGTACCCAGTGTAAGCGTCGAGAGCGGCCCGCCGACCGTGCTCAGCGAGGGCGGCGTGAACACCGGCCCGAGTTTGTAATGGCTCACGATCTCCATCGCCTGGCGATGCAGGTCCGGCGTGAAGTCGATAATGTCGGATTCAAGCACGCCGTTGCGGCTATAGGCCGGCGGCTTGGACGGGAAAGGCTGCGTCGGCGCATACCATTCTCCCGGAACGTTGCCCTTTTCCACCGGACGCTCTTCGATCGGCCACACCGGCTGTCCGGTAATCCGGTCGAAGACATACAAAAATCCCTGTTTCGAAGGCTGCGCGACCGCCTTGATCGCCTTGCCGTTGACATTGATATCCATCAGAAGCGGCGTCGAGGAAATGTCCATGTCCCACAGCGCATGGTGGACCAACTGGTAGTGCCACTTCTTCTGCCCGGTCTTCAGATCGACGCAAACCAGCGTTTCGCTGTACAGGTTATTGCCATGGCGATGCCCGCCGTAATAATCGCCCGTCGGCGTTTCGATCGGCAGATACGCCAGGTTCAGCTCGGTATCGATGCTCGGCTGGGTCCACATGCCGGTGTTGCCGGTATAATCCGCCGAGCCGTCCTCCCACGTTTCGTATCCTGGTTCGCCCTTCTTTGGGATCGTGTGGAAGATCCACATGCGCTTGCCGGTACGGACGTCGAAGCCGCGCACGTAGCCCTTGTTGTTGCGCATGCTATGCGGCGTCATCCCTTCGCGGAACGCCGCGCCGATGATGATCGTGTTCCCGCCAATGATCGGAGCCGATTGAATCCCGATCTCGCCGTGCGTCAGATCCGGCACCCATTTGTCCTGCTCATTCCAGGCCGAAATCTCCTGATCGTCCTCGAGTTTCAGATCGAGGATTCCGCCCTTCGCGAACGTCGGACAGAACTGCCCGGTTTTCGCGTTCAGACAAATCAGGCGAAAACCCGGCGTCGTGTAAAAGATCCGCTCGTCTTTTCCGTCGGACCAATATGCCAGACCGCGCCCGGAAAGCTGGCGGACGGATGCCGCGCCGCGCTCGCCTTCCCGCTCGCCGTGGACCCACAGCAGTTCGCCCGTGGCCGCATCCAGCGCAATCGCCGCCCGGCGCGAACCCGCCGTTGCATAGACGGTGCTACCAACCATCAAAGGCGTGCCCTCCAGCTTGAACTCCGGCCGGTTCCCGATGCTATCGGTCTTGAATCGCCAGGCGATCTCAAGCTTGCTGAAGTTGGAGGCATTGATCTGATCCAGCGGCCGGTAGCGCGAGCCCATCGTATCCGCGTTGTAACTCGGCCATTCGGTATCCTTGGCCTTCCATTGAGCCGATGCCGTGGCCGCCAGTAGGGCGACGCCCGCTATAACGTGCAAGACGGATGGTTTCCGCCCGCCCAGACGCACAAATTGCATATTGTTCCCTCGGTTGAACATTCTAGTGCACCACACCGGCAAAGTCCATCTTGGCGCGCCTTCGCTTTCTTGGCGCACGGCGGCTTTAGCTGCGTTCTTAACACGGCCCCGGTTTACCCAATTGACACAGGTTACACGGCTAAGGTATGCTACACGCGTACTAGAGTCGGCCCGAGCTGTACCTGGGAGCTGGCTGTGGTGTTCGTATAGTACGGTCCCTCGAGTTAAGGAGACAACCAACGTGACACTCACTACCGAGCAGGAGAATAATTTCCTGCATCGCGGTTTTTCGCGGAGGAGTTTCGGCCGCTTGGCGACCATGTTTGCCGCTGGCTCGACCCTACCGTTGCATGAGTTCGCTTACGCGCAACTCGCCCTAGACAACCGCAAGTTGCCGGCCGGAGCTGTCAAGATCGACAGCAACGAGAACCCCATGGGCCCCTGCAAGGAAGCTCTGGAGGCCATGAGCACCGTGCTGCCGAGCGGCGGCCGTTACATGTTCTACCTGCCCGCCGAACTGCAGGAAATCCTCGGCTCGCAGGAAGGCGTAAAACAGAACTACGTCCAGATCCACGATGGATCGAGCGCGCCGTTGCTGCAAGCAGTTCTTTCGTTCACGTCGCCCACCAAGCCCTTCGTTATTGCCGACCCTGGTTACGAAGCCGGCGCGGAAGCCGCCAAGTTCATCGGCGCGAAGATCGTTCAGGTGCCGCTGAACAAGGACTATTCGCACAACGTGAAGGCCATGGCGGCGGTGGAAAATGCCGGCCTCATCTACATCTGCAACCCCAACAATCCGACCGGCTCGATGACCAAAAAGGAAGACATCGAGTGGCTGGTCGCAAATAAGCCGGCGGGATCGATCGTCATGATTGACGAAGCCTACATCCACTTCGCGGGCAAGGACGAAAACACTTCCGTAAGGATGGTCGCCGCGGATAAGGATGTTCTGGTTCTGCGCACGTTCTCGAAACTGTACGGCATGGCCGGCCTCCGCGCCGGCGTCATCATGGGCCGTCCGGATCTGCTCCACAAGACCCGGGGCTTTGGAATCAACTGGAATCCCGTGACGAGCATGGTGGGCGCCGCCGCTTCGTTGAAAGCGAAGAACGTGATTCCGGAGCGCAAGAAGATCATCGGCGATACTCGCGACAACACCATCGCGTTCCTCGAAAAGCACAACTTCAAGGTGATCCCGTCCGTGTCGAATAAGTTCATGGTCGACACGAAGCGTCCGACGAAGGACGCGGTTGCCGCCCTTCGCAAGGAGAATATCTTTGTCGGACGGGCCTGGCCCGCTCTCCCAACCCACATCCGCGTGACCGTGGGAACCAAAGAAGAGATGGAAAAATTCCAGGCCGCGTTCGTTAAGGTAATGGTTTAGTCGCCATCGCGAAAGAAGGGCGGGGCGGAAACGTCCCGCCCTTTTTGTTTCTGAGACCGAGCCGCGACCGGCAGGAAGCGGATTCCTCCGTCAACTCAGCCTGCCAATCACCGCATCGGTTACTTCGCGCGTTGAACTGGTCCCGGCCAGATCCGGGGTCCTCACCCGCCCCTCCGCAAGCACTGCAGCCACCGCGCGCTGCACTTTCCTGCCAGCGTCCTCCAACCCCAAATGATCCAGCATCATCGAGGCCGATAGAATCGCCGCCAGCGGATTTACGATCCCCCGCCCCGCGATATCTGGCGCTGACCCATGCACTGGTTCAAACATCGACGGATAACGCCGCGTAGGGTCGAGATTCGCGCTCGGCGCGAGACCGATACTGCCGGTGAGAATCGCGGAAAGATCGCTCAGGATATCGCCAAACAGGTTCGACCCCACAACCACGTCAAAACTTGCCGGCCGCCGGACAAAGTTCATCGCTGCCGCGTCTACTAGCAGCGACTCCGTCTCGATATCCGGAAATTCCGTGGCAACCTGCGCAAACGCCCGATCCCACAACACCATCCCAAAGCCTTGGGCATTGGATTTGGTAATCGACGTAACCCGCCTCTTCCCGTTTCGCTTACGCGCAAGTTCAAACGCATGCCGCACCACGCGTTCGATGCCCCGGCGCGTGAATACGGCGGTCTGAATCGCGACTTCCTCCGGCTGGTGGTGATAGAGGAATCCGCCGACCTGAGCGTATTCGCCCTCGGTGTTTTCACGAACCACCATCATGTCGACTATTCCTGGATTCGCCAGTGGCGACGAAACGCCCGGATACAGCACGGCCGGCCGCACATTCGCGTACTGATCGAATCCTCGCCGGATCGGCAGCAGCAGGCCGTTCAAGGTGATGTGATCCGGAATATCGGGATGCCCGATCGCTCCCAATAAGATCGCATCGGTTTTCTTGAGCTGATCGAGCGCGTCAGCCGGCATCATCCGGGAATGATGCAGATAATATTCCGCGCCCCAATCGAAGACCTGGTATTCAAGTTGCGCCACCCGATCCAGGACGCGCATCGCTTCGCCCGTGACTTCCTGGCCGACGCCATCGCCAGGAATCACGGCAATTCGAAATTTTTCCATATAGAGCAGAGCATAATGGATGTATGCGGTCGCTTGCGGCTTTGTTTTGTGCGGCGCTTCTGTTCGCGCAGCAAACCCCGCCAACTTCAATTCCGGCGGCTCCAGTTTCCACTGACGACGACATCGAGTTCGTCTGTCCCATGGATAAAGACATTCGCGCCAAAGTCCCCGGAAAGTGTCCTCGCTGCGGGATGACACTGGTGGCGGGGATTCCGGATGAGCACGAGTATCCAGTCCACATCACGACGAAACCTCGCGTCTTGAAAGCCGGAGAAGATGTCGAGCTCAAGTTCCGGGTCGAGAACCCCGTCACCGACAAACCCGTGCGCGAATTCGAAATCATGCACGAGAAGCTGTATCACTTGTTCGTGGTCAGCCAGGATACGAAGTTTTTCGTGCACACCCATCCGCAGGTGGAACCCGACGGGAGCCTCAATCTGACGCTTAAGTTTCCACATCCGGGCCTCTACCGTGTCCTCAGCGACTTCTATCCGAAAGGTGGCACGCCGCAGCTCATCGCCAGCAGCGTCTTCGTTCCCGGCCCGGGATTCAAACTGGAACCGGCGAAACTCGAGCCCGACCTGAGCCCGCAACATTCCGAAAATCTCGACGTTGAACTGTCGACTGACCCGCCTGCGCCGATCGCCGGATTCAAGACGCTCATGTTTTTCAAACTGAAGCCGAACGAGGGAATCGAGCAGTACATCGGCGCCTGGGGACACATGCTTGCGGCCAGCTCGGACCTGATCGATCTCATCCACACCCACCCATTTCTGGTTACGGATCCCGTCGAGAATGGCGGATACAAGCAAGTCCAGTTCAACCTGATCTTTCCACGGGCCGGAATCTACCGAGTCTGGATCCAGTTCCAGCGCAAGGGCGTGGTCAACACGGTCGCCTTCAACATCCCCGTGAAGACACTCGACTGATTTGCAGAGTAGTCTGGTAAGGTGATCTCTCAAACCCCGTATCGCATCGAAAACGTCGAGACCCTGCTTACGCCCGCGTTGGCCATTTACCCCGAAATCGTGGACAACAACATAGCCGCAACCGTTCGACTGCTCGGCGGCGATCCCAACCGCTGGCGTCCGCATTTGAAGACCGCGAAGCTGGGGTTCATCATGCGCCGTCTGGCGGAGCGCGGGGTGGTCCAGGCGAAGTGCTCGACCACGGTGGAGCTCGCGACCGCATGCGAATCCGGAATGCGCGACGTGCTGCTGGCCTACCCGGTGGTCGGCGCAAACGCGGACCGCGTCCGCGAGATCGCCGCCGAACATCCGCAGGTCCGGATCTCCGTCCTCGTCGAGAACGCCGGACAACTAGCGGTCTGGCGCGGAAGCCGCGTCGGCATCTTCATCGACGTGAATCCGGGCATGGATCGCACCGGGATCGAGCAGGATCGGACTGCGGCCATTCTTGACCTGGCCCGCTCGATCCGGTCGGCCGGACTCGAGTTCCGCGGGCTGCACTATTACGACGGCCACATCCATACCGAATCTTTGTCGGAACGCGAGCAGGTCGCCCATCAGGGTTATGCACGCCTGATGAAAATCGTCGAGGAAGTCGAGAAAGCGGGATTCGGTATCGAGGAAGTAATCACGTCGGGCACCGTTTCATTTCCCGCGGCGGCCGCCTACCAACCCTTCGCGACGGGCAAGTTCGTGCACCGCGCCTCGCCCGGCACGGTGGTTTACAGCGACGCGACCAGCCTGACCCAGTTGCCCGAGGAATGGGGCTACCAACCCGCCGCCGTGGTGGTTACGACCGTAGTCAGTCATCCCAAAGCGAACTATCTGACCTGCGACGCCGGCCACAAAGCGGTCTCCGCCGACGCCGGCGTTCCCACCTGCGCCGTCGCCGGACGCGCTGATCTGACGCCGCTTAAACCGAGCGAAGAACACCTACCCATCGAAGTAACGGGCGGCACGCGCCCCGAAATCGGCGAGGCTCTTTATCTGGTCCCCCGGCACGTTTGTCCGACGGTCAACAATTTCGACGATGCCCTGATCGTCTCTGGCAACCGCGTCATCGGAGTCGAGCGCGTTACCGCTCGCGGCCATGAAGCGCCTATGCGGACAGCGTCACAACGCGCGTAGCGCGAGGTTCACCGCGATCATCACCACGGACGCCGCCGGAATAATCAACAGCGCCGTTTTCAGACGCTTCGGATCGCCGCCGGCAATCGAACCGATCACCCGCGAGCTCACGGCCAGCCCCAGCCAGCCCGAACTGATCGCGATCCCCTGCGCCGTTGCAGTCATGGTATGAAAGCGGTCCGCGACCATCGCCAGGACCGTCGGAAAAACCGGCGCCATGGCTACGCCAGCAAAGAACACGGCTATCCCCGCGGCGGAAGTCGTTCTCAGCATCCAGAATGTGGTGATTGCCATGAGCACGGAAGCTCCCAGCGTCACCGTCTCGGCAGGCACCGTGCGCAGGATCTGCGACACCACAACGCGTCCAATCAGCAACCCCAGCGCAAACCCGAGTGAAAGGATGTTTAGGGCGCGCGACTCCGGAACTCCTTGGGCGATCAGATGCTGCGCAAGCCAGTTCCACACGCCGACTTCGCAGGCGACATAGAGAAACAGCATCAGCGCGAGCAGAAACAACGACGGCTTGCCCAGCACTGGCCCGATATCGGAAAACACAAAGCTCTGTCCGCCGGATGGCCCCGGCATGGTTGTGGCGAGATGAATCACCAGAGTAATGGCCGTCAGGCCCGCAACCAGGTAGCACAGCCGTACCGAATTCCGGCTCAGCAGGTTCGCGGAGATGAATGGAGTCGCCAATCCTCCCAATCCGAAAAAGAGGTTGAGCAGATTGAGCGTCGTCGCGCGGCTGGATTCGTTGACGTCGCTGGCCAGCGCGTTGGCTCCCGTCACGATAATTCCACCGCCCAGGCCCAATAGGAAAAGGTAAAACACGATACTGCCGAATCCGGTCGAGCGCGGTAGCAGGAACAATGCGATGGTAATCAACGCCAGCCCGAGCACCAGCCCGACCTTCTTGCCTTGGTTATCGATCAGCGGCCCCACGCCCACCGAAGCGATGATCAGCCCGAGCGCCTGCATCGACGCGATCGTCCCGTTCTGTTGCGGTGTCAGTTTGAACCGGGCGGAGAGATCGGGAAGAATCGTCCCCAGCATGGCGGCGATCATCCCGTAAACGAAGATCGCCAGAATCGCGGCAAGAATAAGCATAGTGGACGATCTTATCAGACAACTCGCTCATGTTATGCTCGGGACAAGTTTCAATGAACATCGAACGGAAGATGGATTTCATTGTCGAGAATCTGGCGGCGCTGACCGTCAGCCAGCAGAAGACCGATCGCCAGATGCGGGGCTTGCAGACGCTGGTCAAGACCGGGATGCGGATGCTGATCGATCTGCAGCGGTCGCAAAAGCGGACCGACGAGCGCATGGCCGAGCTAGCGGAATCCCAAAAGGAGCTCGCAGCCCAGCAAAAGCGCACCGACGAAAAGTTCGAACGCTGGCTAAACTCTTTAAATCAAGGCACGAACGGACACAAGAAGAAGCCCAATTAGGCCGTCTGGCTGGGCTAGTGTATACTGAAGTCAGGTGTCGAGCACAGGAAGTGGGCGAAAGCCCACTTTTTTATTGCTTTTGAGTAATTTAGCGATGGCTGATCGTAGCGCTGTGGCGGACAAAGTACAACAGATCGCGGAACGGGTTGGTGCCGATGCCGGCATCGAAATTGTCGACGTTCAAATGCTGGGCGGTGGCGGCAGCCGGCTGCTGCGCATTTTTATCGACAAGCTTCAGGGCGTCACGCATGCCGATTGTGAGTATATCTCACAAAACGTGGGCACCATTCTGGACGTCGAGGACGTCATTCCCGGCGCACGCTATACGCTCGAAGTCAGTTCCCCCGGCGTCGAGCGGAAATTGTCCAAGCCCCAGGAATTCCAGCGATTTGTGGGCCAAAAAGTAAAAATCGTGCTGCGCCAGCCGGTCGAGAATCAACGCCATTGGGTAGGAGCGTTGACCAGTTTCGCGGAAGGAATCATTACACTCGAACCGTCCCCGGGCCGGAGCGTGCAGTTTCCGCTCGACCAGGTGGAAAAGGCGAATCTCAAATTCGAGTGGTAATCCCGGAAAATTTAACGGATTCATATGAGCCTGGGAACGATTTATCAATCCATCGAGATCCTGAGCAAAGAGAAAGGCATCGATCCGAAGATCATTCTCGATGCGGTCAAGGACGCCATGCTGGTGGCCGCCCGCAAACATTTCCGTACTACCGAGGACCTGGTCGCTGAGCTGGACGAACGCACCGGAGGAATCCAGATCTTCGGCGTCCGGCGCGTGGTTCCCGAAGTAGTCGATCCGGACAAGGAAATTTCGCTGGAGGCGGCGCGCGAAATCCAGCCTGGCGCGGAACTGGAAACCGAGATTCGCTTCGCGAAGCCGACCGACGTTCTGGGCCGTATCTCCGCCCAGACCGCGAAGCAAGTTATTTTGCAGAAGGTTCGGGAAGCCGAACGCGAGAATATCTACTCCGAATACTCCGGCCGCGTCGGCGAGCTGGTCACCTGCATCATTAAGCGCATCGAGGGCCAGGATTTAATGGCCGATCTCGGCAAGACGGAAGCCCGGTTGCCGAAGAAAGAGCAGTCCAAACTCGAAAGCTTCAGCGTCGGCGATCGGATTCGAACGGTGATCCGCAGCGTCGAAAAGGCCGGGAAGAACGCCGGCGTCATCGTCTCCCGCGCCGCGCCGGAATTGGTGATGCGCCTGTTCGAGCAGGAAGTGCCGGAGATTTACGACAACACCGTGGTGATCAAGGGCTGCGCGCGCGAAGCCGGTGAGCGAACGAAGATCGCCGTTTCCAGCCGCGACCGCGACGTGGACAGCGTGGGCGCCTGCGTCGGCATGAAGGGCATGCGCGTCCAGTCCATCATCCGCGAATTGCGCGGCGAGAAAATCGATATCATCGAATTCAACGACGATCCGGTGGTGTTCGCGACCCATGCGTTGAGTCCCGCGAAAATTTCGCGCGTGAGCATCCTGGACGCCATCGAGAAGCACATGGAAGTGATCGTCGACGACACCCAGCTTTCCTTGGCGATCGGCAAAAAAGGCCAGAACGTCCGTTTGGCGGCCAAGCTTCTTGGTTGGCGCATCGACATCAAGAGTGAGGAAGAAAAACGCCAGGAAGTGGAATCGCAGATGGCCGCTCTGGTGGTTCCCGGCGCGCCCGTTTCAATTCTGATCGATCATGGCCTGGCCGATGTTGTGGTGGAAAAGCTGATAACCGCGGGCGTTACCACCGTGGAACGCCTGGGATCGATGACGCCGGAGGATCTCGAAGCCATCGAAGGAATCACCCCGGAAATGGTCGAAGGGATTCAGTTCGCGGTGAACGGTTATTATGGCCAGTTCGAGGGTTCCGTAGATCCACCGCCGGATGCTCCGCCGGAGGCGTCTTCCTTACCCGTTGAAACCGCCCCCGCCGTCGTTGAACCCGCGGCGGAGCTGGAAAACGAATCTGTTACGATAGAGAACACGGAGCATCCAAAGGCATGATTACAGGATATTCCGGAGAGGCGAGTCGTCTTCAACCCTGACGCGGATGCACACTGTGGCAGGGCGTGACCCTATGAGTAAAATTCGCATCAACGAACTGGCGCGCGAGCTGGAGGTGAAGCCCAACGTCATTCTGGACCTCCTGCCCGAGCTAGGCGTCGGCGACAAAAAGACGCATTCCAGCTCGCTCGACGATGATGTCGCGCTGGAAGTTCGCCGTCGGCTCACGGGCGGCAGCAATGGAGCGCCCGTCCGGTCAGCGATTGAAGAACCGCCCGCTTTCGAACCCGTCGTGGAAGCGCCTCCCGCGATCGTGCCTGAGCCGTCGCGTCCCCAGCCGGTAGCCAGGGTTGAGGCTCCGGTGACCGAGACTCGCGTCGAGACGCAGCCGGTCGAGCCGCCGAAAGAGACCTTCGCGAAAGAATCTGTCGCGAAAGAACCTGTCGTGAAAGAAACGGCGACGAAAGAAATTGTGGAGGAACCGTCGCCTGCGCGTCCCGCTCCGGCTCATCCTCTTCGGCCACCACTCGCGCTCGGAGGTCAGCCCCCCGCCGCGCCTGCGCCGCCTGTTTCGCGCGGAACATCGATTCCGGCCCGGCCTGTTCCCGCACCGAAGCCGGGACAAATTCTTTCCGGCCCTCGCCAGCCTTTGCCTCCTGGAATTGGGGAGATGCCAAAGCCGCCAGCGGCCGCTGTTCCCGGGCCGCCGCGTCCAGCCGCGCCAGTACCGAGCATTCCTACGCCGCGCCCGGCGATTCGTCCCGGAACTCCCGCCGCGCCTAGCGCACCCGTCGCTGCCGCGCCCGTCGGGGGCGGAGGACCTTTACGTCCGCCCGCGAAACCGAATCTTGCAGGTCAGCCAGCCGCTCGACCCGTGGTGCCTCCGCGCCCGGACATGGTGGCGAGGCTCACTCGACCGGCAGCGCCCGCTGCTCCCGCGGCGCCTCGTCCGGGATTGCCGACCAGCCGGCCGGCGAGCCCGATTCCAGGACGTCCCATTTACACCGGTCCCGTGCGGCCTGGCCAACCGCTGATGCGCGGTCCGGGTCAGTCTCCGGGCGGGCCTGGCGGTCCCGGAGGACCTGGCGGTTTGCGCGGACGTGGACGCACGATGCATCCCACGTCACCGCTGCGCGCCGAGCCTGCGACGTTACCTACCGATACGGGCCGCCGCCACGCGACCAAGCCCGGCGCGCGGGATCGCCGCCGCGACGTCGATCAGGAAGAGGGACGTTTACGGCCGGTTTCGCGCCGTGCTGAAGCGTTCGAGCCGCCGCCGATCGATCGCGAAATTACCATCGCGGAGGGGATAACGGTCCGGGAGCTTTCGGAAAAGCTCGGCATCAAGGCTACGCTAGTGGTCAAGCGTTTGATGGAGAAGAAAATTCTTGCCACCATCAATCAGACGCTCGATGTGAAGCTCGCCGAAGAGCTGGCGCGTGACTTCGGCGCGTCCACTAATAAAGTCAGCTACGAAGAAGAGACTACGCACGAGATCCAGCAGACCGAGGTCGAAGACGATCGTGAGACGCGGCCGCCAGTGGTGACGATCATGGGCCACGTCGATCACGGAAAAACTTCGCTGCTCGATGCCATCCGGTCCGCGAGCGTGGCGGAGCATGAAGCCGGTGGCATCACCCAGCACATCGGGGCGTATCACATCGACAAGAACGGCCGGAAAATTGTATTTATCGATACGCCGGGCCATGAGGCGTTCACTCGAATGCGCGCCCGTGGCGCCAAAGTCACGGACATCGTTGTTCTGGTGGTCGCCGCCGACGACGGAGTGATGCCGCAGACGCTCGAAGCCATCGATCATGCCAAAGCCGCGAAAGTTCCGATCATCGTGGCCATCAACAAGATCGATAAGCCGGACGCGCAGCCGGAACGCATCAAACAGCAGTTGGCCGATCGTGGGCTCCTGGCAGAAGACTGGGGCGGAGACACCGTCATGGTTCAGGTTTCGGCGCGAGCGAAGACCAATCTCGATTTGCTGCTCGAAATGATTCTGCTCGTCGCCGATCTGCAGAACTTGAAAGCGAATCCCGCGCGGCCCGCCATGGGCTCTGTACTCGAAGCGCAGCTCGATCGTGCGCGCGGTCCGGTTGCGACGATCTTAGTCCGCAACGGCACTTTGCGAGTGGGCGATTATTTCATCTGCGGTTCCGTCTTTGGCCGCGTCCGCGCCATGTTTGACGATCGCGGTGCGCCGGTGCGCGAAGTGCTTCCGTCGATGCCCGCCGAAGTGCTCGGCTTTGAATCTCTTCCCGATGTAGGCGACTCCTTCCAGGTTGTTACTGACACGGCGAAGGCCAAACAGATCGTCATCTATCGCGAGAGTAAGGCGCGCGAAGCGGCGATGTCGAAGACCAACCGCATTACGCTTGAACAGCTTCATGACCAGCTTAAGGAAGGCGAAGTCAAGGAACTGAACATCATCCTGAAGGCCGACGTCGGCGGCACCGCCGAAGTTCTTACCGATACCTTGCAAAAGCTGTCGAACGATAAAGTCCGCATCCGTGTTCTAAGAGCTGCCGTGGGCGCGATTACGGAAAGCGACGTGTTGCTGGCTAGCACTTCGAACGCGATTATTGTTGGATTCAACGTCCGTCCGGAAAGAACCGCCCAGACCGTGGCTGAGCAGGAAAAGGTCGATATCCGCCTGCACACGATCATTTACGAGCTAGCGGACGAGATCAAGCGTGCCATGACCGGCATGCTCGAGCCCGTTTTCAAGGAAGTCTACAAAGGCCGGGCGCAAGTCCGCGAAGTGTTCCGTATCAGCAAAGTCGGGGCCGTGGCGGGTTGCATGGTCCAGGACGGGTCGATTGCGCGCGATAGCGATATCCGCTTGCTTCGCGACAACGTTGTGGTCCACACCGGTAAGGTTTCGGGATTGAAACGTTTTAAGAATGACGCGAGCGAAGTGAAGCAAGGCTTCGAGTGCGGCATTTCCATCGCGAACTATAGCGACATCAAGCCCGGCGATGTGATCGAGGCGTTCGCGACGGAGCGCGTCGCCACCGAAGCCTTCGTCTAAGCAGCGTGCCCAGCGTTGGCATTCTGGTTCTCGAACTCCGGATGGAAGAATCTCACTCTCTTAAAGACAAGCGGCACTACGTCAAGAGCCTGAAAGACCGTCTGCGGAGCAAGTTTAACGTCTCCGTCGCCGAAATCGATTACCAGGACCTGTGGCAGCGCGGGCTGATCGCGGTGGCCACCGTGTCGAGCGACCAGCCACATGCCGAGCAAGTGCTGCAAAACGTGGAGCGCGATGCGGCATCATTGTTGGGTCCGCTTCTCGTCAGTGTGACAACCGAGTGGCTAGCGTAACGGTTAGCAGTTCTTTCCCTGCATTTTTTACGTAATTTCTTGCGCATTCGAGCCGCACATCCGGCGGATATTTCGGGGATGTATTCCGGTTTCTAACGATTTCCAAAGCATGGCGAAATACGTGCACGTTACTTCGCCATGTCAGCTCGAACGAATCTCGTTTTGGCGATGTTGATCGCCGCACTGTCCTTGCCGGCCCAGGTACCGGCGCCAGTTCCAAACCCCACACAACACGCCACCCAACAGCCATCGCCACAACCGGATGCAAACATGCCGATGGCGATTTTCCGCGTGGAAGTAGTCGCGCGCACCACGCAGGCAGTGAACTACCTGCACCGCGGCGGGTCAACGAACATTTCGTTTCAAGGCACTCCTCTGCTGCCGCTCGGCAAAGGTTCCGCGAAGGTTGAAAGCGAGCGCGGTGTCATCCACATCTCAGCGGAGCTTAAGAACCTCGCCGCCCCAAGCAGCTTCGGTCCCGAATACCTCACCTATGTGTTGTGGGCGATTTCGCCGGACGGCCGCCCGGTAAATCTCGGCGAGCTTACCTTGAACGATTATGGAAACGGGTCGACCACCAAGATCGACACCACTAGCGACATTCAGACGTTCGGCATGATCGTCACGGCGGAGCCCTACTATGCCGTCACCCAGCCAAGCGACGTCGTTGTCATGGAAAACGTCACGCGGCCGGATACCCGAGGCGTCATCGAAGCAATCAACGCTCGCTACGAATTGCTGCCGCGAGGAATGTACACCAGTCAGGGGCGCGCCTCCGGATTCGTGCCCATACACCCCGGCAAGAAAGATCCATTCGAACTATATGAGGCGCAAAACGCCGTGCAACTCGCGCGAGTCGCCGGAGCCGATCGGTACGCATCCGACAGCTACACAAAAGCCGACGCTGCCCTTCAACAGGCCCTGCGCTATCAGGTGCAAAAACCCGGCCAGAAGCCGGTGATCACCATGGCACGCGAAGCGTGTGTCCGCGCCGAGGACGCGCGCGTCATCGCGATTCGCGCCGAGCGGCAGGAAGCCGCGGACAATGAGCGTCAGGCCACGCTGGCGAGCGAAAACGCCGCCAAAGCCAGAGCTGACCAGGAGGCCCAGCAGCGGGCGATAGCGGAAGCGGATCGCGCCGCCGCCGAACGCGCCAAGGCGGAGGCAGTTGCCGCTGCCCAGGCCGCGGAACGCGAGCGGCTGGCCGCGGAACAGGCCAAGCGCGAGGCGGATCAAGCTCGTCAGGCAGCCATTACGGAACAGCAAAGGCTCGCCGCCGAAACCGGCCAGGCTCGCCAGGCTGCGGCCGACGCCGAAGCGCTTCGGTTAAAAGCGGAGCAGGATCAAGCACGCTTGCGCTCGCAGCTCCTGGAACAGTTCAATCAAATCCTGCAAACCACCGAGACCGCGCGCGGCCTGATCGTGAACATGTCGGATGTGCTGTTCGACACTGCGCGCTATACGTTGAAACCCGGCGCTCGTGAAAAACTTGCCAAGCTCTCCGGCATCATTCTGGGCCATCCCGGACTCAAGATCGCCGTGGAAGGGTACACGGACAGCATCGGAAGCGACGAATACAACATGAAGCTCTCGGAAAATCGCGCGAACGCGGTGCGCGAGTTTCTAGTCGCGGAGAACATCAACTCCGATGCGGTTACCGCGCAGGGATTCGGCAAGACAAATCCGGTCGCCGACAACAGCACATCTGCCGGCCGTCAGATGAATCGCCGCGTCCAACTTGTGGTGTCGGGAGACATTCTAGGCGCCCAGTTGACTGGCCGGACAACATCGGCCCTGCCCTCACGCCAGTAAGTGTGGGGCCCGCTTGCAGCCGGCGCGCCGAGTTGTACTCGGCGCTGTACAGGCGGAGTGAATCAAACCGGATGACGGTGGGTTCGCCCGAGCAGTTCCTTCGCCCGCGCAATGGCTTTCTCCTCCGCATCCTGACGGCTGGCCCCGGTAGTCCTGGCCAGCCCTGCGCCCGGCGAGACGTTGTCAGCTTTGCAGTGATACACTTCGCCGATCTGATAAGTGGTCAGATTCACCGGCCAGCCGTCGATTTCGATCCTGCGCTCCGCAAAGTTCTCGACTTTCATCGCTTACGCCTTCGCGGCGGTCCCCGGTATCGTGGAAGAGGCCCCGCGTTCCACTGGCGCGCCCACTAAGTTGCCCCATTCCGTCCACGAGCCGTCGTAATTCGATACGCGATCGAATCCCAGCAAGTATTTCAGAACAAACCATGTGTGGCTGGACCGCTCTCCAATCCGGCAATACGCGATCACGGGTTTAGCGCCATCGACACCCTCAGCTCCGTATAACGATTTCAACTCTTCCGCCGACTTGAAGGTTCCGTCTTCGTTGCACGCTTTTCCCCACGGGATGTTCTTCGCGTGTGGAATGTGCCCGCCGCGCTGACACGTCTCGGGCAATCCCGGAGGCGCGAGAATTTCGCCGGTGAACTCCTGCGGACTGCGGACGTCGACCATCGCGTGCGAGCGTCCCTGCAATGCCGCCTGCACCTGATCGAGAAACGCGCGAAGCGAGTTGTCCGGGCCCGTCGCGTGATAAGTTGCGGCGGCGGGCGATGGCTCGTCCATCGAAACGTCGCGGCCTTCTGAAAGCCATTTCTTGCGTCCGCCGTTCATGATGCGGACATCCTTGTGGCCGTACATCTTCATCTGCCAGAACGCCCAGGCCGCGAACCAGTTGTTGTTATCGCCATACAGAATTACCGTCGTGTCGTTCGAGATGCCTGCTCCTGCCATCAATTTTTCGAACTGATGCTTTGAAAGAATATCGCGCCGCGTGGTATCGCAAAGCTGAGTATTCCACGACCAGCCTATGGCTCCGGGAACATGGCCTTCTTTGTAAGCGTTGGTATCGACGTCTACTTCGGCGATACGAACATTAGCGTCCCTACTATGCTGTGCGACCCACTCGGTCGACGCAAGTGTTTGCGGGTATGCGTAATCTGCCATTGTGTATATCCTCTGCTCGCATGATTCTACTCGGTGGCACCGCGTGCCATTTACGGGCTACAGATATTAAGCCAGATCGAATTTTTCGTGATGCAGCAACGAATCGCTCTTCACAAGCACCGGTCTCCTCAATACTTCTTCGAGTTCTTCCAGGTACTTGTTTTGGTGCGATTTCAGAAGTTTGGCGACATCCGGATGTACGCGCAGCATCACGTCTTTACCTTCGACGCTCGACGCCATCTTCCGGGCTTCAGTCAGGATTTCGCTCACCACCGTTTGCACGCTCTTGATGTAACCAGCCCCGTCGCAATGCGGACAGGGCGCGCACAAAGTGCGTTCCAGCGACTGCTTCACTCGTTTGCGTGTAATGGCAACGAGACCGAAATCGTTGAACTGTAAAATCTTGTACGGCGCGCGATCCACCCGCATGGCCTCTTCGAGCGTCTGCATCACCTTCTGCCGGTTCTTACGCTCGTCCATGTCGATGAAGTCGATGACGATAATCCCGCCCAAGTCTCGCAGCCGGATCTGGCGGACGATTTCCTTGATCGCCTCCGTATTGGTCTTGACGATTGTGTCCTCCAGGCGATTCGTTTTGCCGACATACTTGCCGGTATTGACGTCGATCGCGACCAACGCCTCTGTCTGATTGATGACGATGAATCCGCCTGACTTCAGCCAGACTTTGGGACGAAGCGCTTTCTCGAGTTCAGCCGTAACGCTAAAAGCATCGAAGATCGGCGCCTCGCGAGTGTAGAGCTTGACCTTGCCCACTAGCGCGGGCTGGAATCGCTCGACGAAGCGCAGCACGCTTTCATACGCTTCCTCATTGTCGATCCAGATCGCCTTGAAACTATCGGCAAGCTGATCGCGGAGAATCCGCTGCACGATGTCGAGATCGTGATGCAGCAGCATCGGCGCGGGACGGCGGTCCGCCTTGTTCTTGATGTCGGTCCACAGGTTATAGAGAAACGCCATATCCGCGGCGATCTCCTCCTCGCTGCGTCCTTCCGCCGCGGTGCGCGTAATAAATCCGCCGGTAGTGCCGGGCCGCCGGCCCTGGAGAATCCGTTTCAGGCGAAGGCGCTCTTCGTCGCTCGCGATCTTGCGCGAGACGCCCATGTGCTCGAGCGTCGGCATGTACACCACATAACGGCCAGGCAGCGCGATATGCGAAGTAATCCGCGCGCCCTTCTGGCCCAGCGGTTCTTTCGCGATTTGAACGATAATCTCCTGCCCTTCCTTGAGGAGGTCCGCAATGGAGGGCGTCCCGCTGGACACCGGGCGTGACACCGTTCGTTCCGCACTTGGCGCGGAGCTTCGATATTCGCGATTCTGGTCGCGACTCTGGTCACGGCCCTGATCGCGAGGGCCCTGATCGCGAGGGCCTTGATCTCGGCCCGGATCACGACCCTGGTCGGGCCCCGGTCCGCCACGTCCCCGCCGGCGCATCCGCCGGCCGACGCCTCGATGGGGATACCGTCCGCCGCGCTCACGCACAGCCGCGGTACCGCTGTCCGGTTCAGCGGAGCCTTCTGTCCGCAACCCCGGCTCACTCCCGCTCGCTACGGATTCGCCGCCTTCGGCAGTATCTTCGGCCGCATCTTCCCCAGCCACATCCTCATCCGCGGCGTCCGCCAAATCCTCGGCGTGACCCAGGATCATTTCCTGAATATCGCGGTCTTCCTCTTCATCGAGCATTGGAGCAACCGCTGGCCCCGCTTCGGCGGCGGAGTCCGCTTCCTCATGCTCCTCGGCTTCGGCGTCGTCCTCCTCCGTCAAAGTGTGATGAGGCAATGCGCGCTCGGGGGACACGCCCAGTTCGGTCGCGCCTAGCCCGGCCATCGCAGGCGCGGCTTCCGGTTCGGCCGCCTGATGAACAGCCGTCTGATGCACCGGGGCATCCGGCATCGCGTTCTCCGGCGGGTAATGAATCGGCTCGTCGAATTCGTTTTCTATGTCTTCAGCCGGTGGAGCAGCCGTCCGCGCAGCGGCGGGCGGTTCTACGGGAGCCTTATATTTCGCAAGCGACTCTCCTGGCAGGATGATCGGTGTGGCAACGGGTTC
>DATGGL010000208.1:0-30207 GCA_035308605.1 Bryobacteraceae bacterium | reverse complement strand
CTGTGGAGTAATGACCGGGAAAGGCAGGTCGGGGACCTGCCCTACTGGCGTTGTGCGTTTAAAAGAGGTACCAGGGGCTCCTGGGGGATGGCTGCGCCGTCGGTGCGCGGATCGGAGCCGCCGAAATTTACGCCGCGTTTGGCGTCGCGCATGACGGCTTCGCCGTTGCCCATGGCGCCGGAGAATCCGCCTAGCGGCGTCAGGATGTGGCCGCGGCGGGAAAGTTCTTCGCGGACGGCTTCGCCGACGCGGGATTCGATCTGCACGTCGCAGCCGTCAAAAGTGGACTTGGTGAATCTGGGCGATTCAAGCGCGAGCTGTATATTCATCCCGTAATCGACGACATTGGCGACGAACTGCGCGTGAGCCTGGGACTGGTTCCAGCCGCCCATGATTCCGAAGCCGACCGAAAGATCGCCCTTATGCATGAATGCAGGGATGATTGTATGCAGAGGACGCTTTCTTCCGGCTAGAGAATTGGGCTTTCCGGGTTCCAGGTCGAAACCGGCGCCGCGATTGTGGAAGGAGAATCCCGCGCCGGGCGCGACCATTCCGGTTCCGTATCCGGCGTAGTTGCTCTGAATCAAGGAGACGATGTTGCCGTCTTTATCGATGGCGGACATATAAATCGTCTCGCGGCCGCGCGATTCGAGTTTCTGGCTGAGTTCGGAGGGCAGAACTTTGCAGGACGCCTTATCCATCACGATCTGATCGGCGCGTTTTTTCGCCAGGTCTTTCGACAGCATCTCGGCGACCGGGACGGGGCCGAATCGCGGATCGCCGGCGTAGCGGGCCATGTCGGCGTAGGCGAGCTTTTTCGCTTCGATCATGACGTGGAGCGCGGCGGCGGAGTTGTGGCCGTAATCCTTCAGTGGGAAGTTTTCCATGATGTTGAGCATGGAGAGCGCGGCGACGCCTTGTCCGTTGGGCGGAAGCTCGTAAACCTGCCAGCCGCGATAGGTGGTGGAAATCGGCTCAACCCATTCGGGCTCGAATTCGGCAAAATCTTCGACGGTGTGAGCGCCGCCCTGGGCTTGCAGGAACTTGACCAGTTTTTCGGTGAATTGGCTCTTGTAGTAGCCATCGCGGCCATTGGCGGCGACGAACTTAAGCGACTCGGCCAGAGCCTTGTTCTGAAATACATCGCCAAGCTGCGGCCGCTCGCCGGAGGGCATGTAGGTTTCTTTGTAGCCGGGCTTGGCGAGCAGGGCCTGGCTGATCCAGCTCCGTGCGCCGATCTCGGGAAGGGGGAAACCGTTCTCCGCGTAAAAAGCCGCCGGAGCCAGGAGCTCCGAGAATGGTTTCGTGCCGAAGCGCTTGCGCAGAGCATCCCATCCGGCGACGCAACCGGGCACCGTGATCGCGTGGACGCCGATCGGATCGAGTTTGGTGATGTTCTTGTTCTTCAGGTAGTCGATGGTCAGGGCCTTGGGCGTCCAGCCACTCGAATTCAGGCCATATACTTTGCCGGTCTTCGCCTCATACACGATGGCGAAGAGGTCTCCGCCCATTCCGTTCACGTACGGCTGCGTGACTCCGAGGACGGCGTTGGCGGCGATGGCGGCGTCGACCGCGTTGCCACCGGCTTCGAGGATCTTAGCGCCGGCCTGCGAGGCGAGAAACTGCGATGCCGCGACGATGCCATAACGCGTCACTACCATCGATCGAGCCTGCTCGCGCGGAGGGGGTGGAGCAACCGCGGGTCTGGGGTTGGGACGCGGCGAGTCGTCTTGCGCGAAAACGCCGAGGGACAACAGGAGCAGGGTGCACAGCGGCTTCATCCATATGAAACTAGCACATTCCGATTTCAGGCAGATTCCGATTTCAGGTGGTCTTTCTGCGGATCGTGCCAGCCGCCGATGTCGGCGGCCAGGCGCGCTGCCTCGGGAGGGCCCCACTGGCCGGGTTCGTAGGAATGGACCGGCGTGACGTCGCCTAGGATCGGTTCGACAATCGACCACGCGGCTTCGACCGAATCCTCGCGGACAAACAGCAGGGCATCGCCGTGCATTGCATCCGTGAGCAGCCGTTCGTAGGGCTCCAATTCGCCGCCGTGGGCCCGGGTTACCGCCGAGAGTTCGACGGGTATGGTCGCGAGTCCCGTACCCGGACGTTTGATCCGGGCGCCGATGTCCAGAGAGAGATCCGGGCTCAGACGGAATCGAAAATAGTTTCTGCCCGGAAGTATCTTGCCGACCGGCGGACGCCGGAGGGTGACGAGAACTTCCGTCGCGGTGAGCGGCAGGCATTTGCCGGCTCGGATGATGAACGGGACGCCGGACCAGCGCCACGAATCCACCTCGACGCGGACGGCCGCAAAGGTTTCCACCTGTGAGTCGGCTGCCACACCGGGCTCGTTGCGGTATCCGTTGAATTGTCCGCGAACCAGATGCGCCGGTTCGAGCGGAGGAATCATACGAAAGATTTTGACTCGCTCGTCATGCAGAGATTCGGTATAAAGGAGCGTAGGAGGCTCCATCGCCAGGAGCGCGACCACCTGAAGCATGTGGTTCTGGACCACATCGCGGATGGCGCCGATCTGATCGTAGAAAGCGCCCCGGCCCGCCACGCCAAACTCTTCGGCCATCGTGATCTGCACGCTCTGCACGTAGTTCCGGTTCCAGATGGGCTCCAGAAATGTGTTGGCGAAGCGGAAGCACAGCAGATTCTCCACCGTTTCTTTCCCGAGATAGTGATCGATGCGAAAAATGCATTCTTCGGGAAATACGGAGCGCAGGATGCCGTTCAGTTTTTGCGCGGAGGCGAGGTCCCGGCCGAATGGTTTCTCAATAATGACCCGGCCATTTTCGGCGCAGCCGGATTGTCCGAGAGCTTCGACGACCGGGCCGAACAGAACCGGCGGAATGGCGAGATAGTGCAACGGGGCTTTCGCCGAGCCGAGCGCCTTGCGGAGCTGCTGAAAGGTGGCGGGGTCCTGGTAATCGCCGTCGATGTATTGCAGAAGTTGGAGAAGCTTGGCGAAGGCTGCCTCGTCGACGACGCCGCCGTTCTTGGCCAGGCTGTCGCGGGCGCGGTCGCGAAACTGGTCGATGTTCCAGCCCGATTTCGCCACGCCGATCACGGGGACTTTGAGCGTGCCGTGGCGGATCATGTTCTGAAGAGCCGGGAAGATTTTCTTGTGCGCAAGATCGCCGGTGGCGCCGAAGAATACCAAGGCATCGGAGATCGGGGGCTGGCCGGCCTTCGGGTGATTTTTCATGATTTGCTTTGTGATCCCTTCATGCTCCAAAGGCGCGCGCCGCCGAGGAACGCGTTTTGATTGTCGCCCAAGCGGGCATCGGGAGGCAGTTCCTTGAGCAGCTTCGAATTTCCGCCGCCTAAGACAACGTAGTCCGCTCCCAGGGCGATCTTGAGGCGCTCCACCACGTCGTCAACGTGATGCCGCCAGCGTTTCTTTCCTAGTCGTTCGAGGCCGCGGATGCCCACGTAATCTTCATAGGTTTTTCCATTCTTGTAGGGCAGGTGCGCGAGTTCCATCGGTTCAAGAAGGCCGTCGACAATCATGGCGGTGCCGAGGCCGGTGCCTAAACCGAGGAACAGCATGCGGCCGCCTTCGTAACTGCCGAGAGCCTGCATGGCGGCGTCGTTGATCACCTTGACTGGGTGGCCGAAGGCCTGGGCGAAGTCGAATCCAACCCATCCGGCGCCCAGATTATGGGGCTCCTGGACGGGACGCCCGTGGATTACGGGTCCGGGGTAACCGATCGAAATTGCGTCGTAGTCCCAATCCTTGACCAGGGCCTTCACGTCGCGAACCATCTTCGCCGCGGTCATCGCGGGGCCGGAGTCGATCTTGCGCTCTTCGGGCTGGCCGGTGAGGCGCACCTTGATGTGAGTGCCTCCAACGTCGATCACAAGGATCTTCCGGGGCTTCTCGGGGTTTGCTTTATCGGGCTTGGGTTTGTCAGGCTTGGGCCTTTCGGCGGTCGTGGCCATAGGCTCCAGTCTGACCGATCGGGAGTGACCGACTCAAGTCGCCCGGGGACGTCGTGGGGCCGACGGAATGCCGGAAGAGATGCCGGCTCGCCGACAAGGTGTCGGCCCCACTTGGAGGGCCGTTTCCGAAAAAGGAGAACGGAATGGACCCACTGGAAATTTTGTGTCACGACGGGTGAATCCGTTGCAGGGTGATCTTAGAAAGCGGGTAGGCTTAATAGATCGTGAAAGTGATTCTGTTTGGGGCGAGCGGAATGGTGGGGCAGGGCGTGCTGCGGGAGTGCCTGCTGGCCGCGGATGTGGAACTGGTGCAGATTGTGGGAAGGACAGCGATGGGCTTAAAGGATCCCAAGCTGCGCGAGGTGGTTCACGGGGATTTGTGGAACTATTCCTCGATTGAGCCGGCGTTGACGGGATTTGACGCGTGCTTCTTTTGTCTGGGAGTTTCGGTGGCGGGGATGACGGAAGCCGACTACGAACGTGTCACTTTTGGGATCACGCTGGCCGCGGCGGAGACTCTCGCGCGGCTGAATCCGCTGATGACATTTGTCTACGTGTCGGGCGCGGGAACGGACAGCACGGAAAGGGGACGCACCATGTGGGCGCGCGTGAAAGGTAAGACAGAAAACGCGCTGCTGCGGCTGCCGTTCAAAGGCGCGTACATGTTTCGACCGGGAGTAATCCAGCCGCTGCATGGGATTAAATCGAAGACCGCCTCGTATCGAGTGCTCTATACACTCACCAAACCGGTGCTGCCTCTATTGCGCTGGATGTTTCCCTCCTACGTGCTGACTACGGAAGACATCGGCCGTGCGATGCTCGCGGTGGCGCGGCGCGGGGCTCCGAAGCGGGTTCTGGAAACGAAAGACATTCGCGCGCTGGCAGGCGGTTGAAAAACGAGACCTGTCAGATCACTGCAGGCGTTCGAGCGCCGGCGGACGCCAACTTCCGTTGAGGATTGGCTCTTGCGGCCAGTACAAACGAATGGTGAGATTGAAAGGCCCCGCGCCTGACGGCAGCCAGTTCGATTCAAGCGCGGCGCCGGGGGGTTCGCTCTGGATGTAAAGATCGAGCGAGCCGTCGGGATTGAACTTCAAGGCATCCCGGTCGCCGATCGCGTAGCGATTGACAGGATTCGCTATGAAGTAGCCGCCCTGATCGTAAGCGGTGACGGACCAGAAGGCCAGAACCGGGGGCAGGGCGGATTTTTCAAAGTGCATCCGGTAGCGATTTGCGCCACTGAGGGGTTGGCCTGCGGCGTCGGCAGTGCTGCTCATATAGATCGCGTCTTCGGGCGGATTCGCTCCCAGACCGAGGCGAGCCGTCGCGGCGCGACCCATGTAGTCAGTTCCGTAGCGGCCCACGGTATGGTTGAAGGCGCCCCAACCCGGCTTGGTGGAGGCCGATGCGGTGACAAGTCTCTCGATGCGAGCTGAAGCGGCGCGTGCGCCTTCGTTGAGGGCGGTACGTTGATCGGCCGGGAGTTTTGACGCGTCGAAGTCTTGTCCGGGAACGAACCCAATCCGAGCCAGGTCGCGAATCATCGGAGCGTCGGCCGCATGGGGCGGGTTGGCTTTCATGGCTGCTGCGAACGCGGCGAAGAAAACACCAGGCTCCATCGCCTTAACGCGATCCGGGGGCGTGCCGCCGGCCGCGGTTCCGAAAGCCGCTGCTGAGCCAAGCGTCTGAACTCCGTTGGGATACTCGCTGAGCGGCATGATGCGCATGCCGCGCTGGAACGCCCGGACTTTCTCGTAATCGGAGGGACTGTTGGTCTGGGTGCGGCCGAGTAGCCAAACAATATTGGTCGCCGAATTCAAGGGAGTGACGTGTTCGGGAAGTTTTCCGGTCCAGTTGGGTCCCACGATCGCGAACCATGCCTCTGCGGTTCCAGTCGTACGTTTCCCGGGGTCTGCGAAGGTTTCGGTCCACGCGTCCATGAATTGCAAGAGATAAAATCGGCCGCCAGAATCTGGAATATGAATGAGGATGGGCTCGCGCGACAAGTCAAGCCAGGCAGTCGAGTAGAGTGTGTCGGCATTGGGACGGATTACCTGGCGGGAATCGGGGCGCGGGAACTGAGGGACGTGGGTGAAGCGGTTCACGGGCATCCCTCCACGCGTGGCTTCGATCAGGACGAGCGGGTATGCGTAGAGGTAAGCGCGCTGCGCGATGTCGGTCACCTCGGCGGGAGTCACCTGCGCGTTGAGCAAAGTTGTGGCGAAGAGTGCAGTCACAGCGAGGGCCCGCAGGGTCAGTTTTCGGCGTATGGGCTGTTGCATGTAAGCGACGTCACCGCGGGCGCTGTTCGTTCGCCATTGAAATCACATTTTATCGGAACAAGACAGCGCGCGGGAGACAGTTGTCGTCCCCACACCGGGGAGTGTGGTACGTTCCGTCTATGATTCGCTCGATTTTAATTCTTGTTCTTTGTTTGCCGGCGTTCTCGCAGGCGCCGTATGACACGATTGTGAGCGGCGGGCGGATCGTCGATGGGACGGGTAACGCCTGGTTCCATGGCGATCTGGCGATTCGCAACGGGAGAATCGCACGAATCACGCCGGCGGGGATGTTGCGCAGCGCGACGGCTGGTGAGCGCATCGACGCGACGGGGCTGATTGTTTCGCCGGGGTTCATCGATATTCAGAGCCAGTCGCGCGGGGCGTTTCTGAATCAGGACGGGCGGGTGATCAGCAAAGTGACGCAGGGCGTCACGACAGAGATCATGGGCGAGGGCTCGACGAACGCGCCGTCGAACGAAAAAACGGCCAGCGCGGAGCGCGACACGGGACGTTCGGCGAACGATCCATTCGCCGGGCCGCATGGCTTCGACGCCTGGCTACGCGCGATGCAGAAACATGGAGGGTCGGCGAACTTCGGATCTTTCGTAGGCGCGGCCACCGTCCGGATGTACGTGAAAGGCATGGCGCAGGGCGATCCTACGCCGGGCGAAGTAGAAACCATGCAAACGCTGGTGCGGCAGGCCATGGAAGATGGCGCGTTCGGGATCGCGTCGGCGCTGATTTATCCGCCGGGGAATTACGCGACCACCGCGGAATTGGGCGCGATGGCGAAGGCGATGTCGCCGTATGGAGGCGTATACATAACGCACATGCGGTCGGAGGCGGATCATTTTCTGGAGGCGATCGACGAGGCGCTGGAGATCGGGCGCACGGGCGGTGTTCCCGTGGAGATTTATCATCTGAAGGCCAGCGGCACGCGGAATTGGCCGAAAGTGCGCCAGGCTATCGAAAAAATAAATCAGGCGCGGGCCGCGGGGATGGATATCGGGGCGGACATGTATCCCTACACTGCCGGAGGCACGGGTTTGACCGCCGTGCTGCCGCCCTGGACGGCGGCGGACGGCAAGCTATTCGACAACCTTGCAGATCCCAGCGTTCGCGCCCGGATTCGGGCGGAGATCCAAAGCGACAAAACCGAGTGGGAGAACATGGGGCAACTGGCCGGGCCGGAAGGCATCCTGATCGTCGGGATCGACAAGGAGCAGAACAAGAAATATGTAGGGAAACGCCTATCCGAAATCGCGACGATGATGAACAAGGACTGGATGGATGCGGCGATGGACCTGATCCTTTCCGAGCGCCGGCGCGTGGAAACGATCTACTTCATGATGAGCGAGGACAACGTCAAGCTCCAGTTGCAGCAGCCGTGGATCAAGATCGGGACGGACGCGAGCGGGCTCGATCCGGACCGTGCCAAGGATCTGGCACACCCGCGGTCGTATGGTACTTTTCCCCGCATTCTGGGGAAGTACGTGCGCGACGAAAGTGTCCTGCCGATTGAAGACGCGGTTCGCAAGATGACGTCGGCGGTGGCGCGCCGGCTATCGATTCAGGATCGCGGATTGTTACAGGAAGGTATGTTTGCGGACATCGCGGTTTTCGATCCGCGCACGATCATCGATCGCGCGACCTACGAGCAGCCGCATCAACTTTCGAACGGTGTGCGGTACGTGTTCGTGAATGGAATCGCCGTGGTGCGGAACGGGAAACACACGGGAGCATTACCTGGCCAGATCGTTCGCGGTCCAGGTTATGTGCAAGCCCAATAAAAGCAGCTCCCGCTAATAGGTTAGCACGACACGGGATAACCTCTTGTAACATACGTCGCGTCGCGGGAATTGGGTTTTACGAGCGATTCGCTAGCCTAAAGATTATCCGAAAGATCTCTATTTAAACTCTTAAAACATAGGGCAATCGTTACCAAGGGCGCACGTCGATCCGTCGAATCGAATATAGACTGATAGATGAGTCCCGGGAATCCCTTGCCCGTCCCCATTCCTCTGACGCGATGGGCGGCCACTCGATACATGACCCTTTTGAATTCCGCTGCCAGGATTAGTGTTTTCTCATACGTGTTTGCGAGTTTTCTCGCGCCGGCCCTGCGTGGGCAACAGGCGTTCACGTGGGAACAGATCCGGCAGCGGTTCGAGCAGAGCAATCCGACGCTGCGAGCCGCCCAAATGAATGTCGACGAAGCCCGCGCCAGTGAGATCACGGCCTATCTGCGGCCGAATCCGGATTTCACGGCGACCGTGGACCAGCTCGACCCGATCACGCCCAATCCCTATCGTCCATTAACCAACACGCTGCCGTTGGTATCGGGCAGCTATCTGCATGAGCGGGCCAACAAAAGAGAGCTGAGGCGGGACAGCGCGCGGCAGGCGACGGGAATTGCCGAAGTTAACGTAATCGACACGGAGCGGACGCTATTGTTCACGCTGCGGAACGCGTTCGTGCAGGCTTTGCAGGCGAAGGCGGTTTTGCAGTTGGCGAATGAAAATCTTTCGTATTACGACAACCTGCTCCGGCTGAACCGGGACCGTTACAGCGCCGGCGACATCGCGCAGATCGATGTCGAGCGGCTGGAGCTGCAACGGGTGCAGTATCTGACCGACGTCACCAACGCGACGGTCAGCGTGCGGACTGCGAAGATTCAACTCCTGCAACTGCTGAACGACCGGACGCCGGTGGAGCAGTTCGACATCGCCGGTCCGTTCGATTTTAGCGACCGGATGCAGCCCCTTGAAGAGCTGCGCAACATCGCACTCGACGCCCGGCCGGATTTGAAGGCGGCGCTGCGAACCGTTGAGAAAGCGCAGACCGATCACAAGCTGGCGATCGCCAACGGGTCCGTCGATCCGACGTTCGGAATGGATGTCGGGCGCAACCCGCCGATCTCGGCGTATTTCGGATTTAACGTAACGATCCCGCTGCGGATTTTCGATCGCAATCAAGGCGAGAAGGCGCGGACCCAAATCGATATTCAGCGCAGCGAGCGATTGCGGGAGGCGACGCAGGCGCAGGTGTTCAGCGACGTCGACTCGGCTTACGCGACGCTGATGGGCACACTGAATCTGCTGCGGCCGTATAAGGCAACGTATCTGGCGCAGGCAGAGCGAATCCGCGAGACGGTGTCGTTCATGTATGAACGCGGAGCGGCGTCGCTGCTGGATTTCTTGAATGCCCAGAACGACTATCGAACGACGCAACTGAATTACCGGAACCTGCTGGGTTCGTTTTTGACCGCCGCGAACCAACTGAATCTTGCGGTCGGGCGCGAGGTGGTCCAATGAGCCGTCCAATGAGCGGTCCAATGAAGCGGTTTAGCGTTGTCCTCTGTGCGGCCATAGTGCTGCTGGCGGGTTGTGAGAAGAAAGATCCGCCCGATCCGAAGGCCGAGGCTCCGCCGGCGGCTCCGATCGAAAAAGAGACCGACTCGAGCATGGTGAAGGTGGAACATCCCGAACAGTTTCCACTGGCCACGGCGGTTAAACGCGCTGCGTCGAGCGAATTGAGCGTGACCGGCGTGGTGCAGCCGGATGTGGCGCGGACTGTTCCTGTGGTTTCGCTGGCCTCGGGGCGCGTGGTCGAGATCAACGCGCGGTTGGGCGACGAAGTAAAAAAAGGCCAGCTCCTGATGAAGGTGCAGAGCGCGGATATTTCGTCCGCGTTTTCGGATTACCGCAAGGCGGTGGTGGTCGAACAGTTGGCGCGAACGCAACTCGAACGGGCGAAGCTTTTGCACGAGAAGGGCGCGATTGCCAAAAAAGACGTGGAAACCGCGCAGAGCGCCGAGGACAGCGCCCTGGTCGACGTCGACAACACCAAGGAGCGGCTGAAGGTGCTGGGATCGGACATGAATCACCCGAGCGGCGTGGTGGATCTGGTGGCGCCGATTTCGGGAGTGATCGTCGAACAGAATGTCACGGCGGCGGCGGGCGTGAAGACGCTGGATAATTCGCCGAATCTGTTTACCATTGCCGATCTGTCTTCGGTGTGGATCATTTGCGATGTTTATGAAAACGACCTGGCGAATGTGCACGTCGGCGAGTACGCGGATGTGCGGCTGAATGCGTATCCCGGGCGGGTGTTCAAGGCGCGGATCAGCAATATCTCGCCGGTGCTGGATCCGACCATCCGCGCGGCGAAGGTTCGGCTGGAGCTGGCGAATCCGGGGCTGATGCGTGTCGGGATGTTCGTGACGGCGACGTTCCACGGGCAGACTCCGGAGACGCGCGCGGTGGTCCCGGCGTCGGCGATTCTGCATCTGCACGATCGGGACTGGGTGTATATGCCAGCCGAGAACGGGCGCTTCCGGCGGGTGGAAATTACGGCGGGGAAGATGCTGGCGGGCAATCTGCAGGAAATCGTCAGCGGAGTACAGCCGGGCGGACAGGTCGTATCGAACGCGCTGGTTCTGCAGAACGCGGCGGAACAGTAAATGATTCATAAGCTGGTCGCATTCTCGCTAAACAACCGCTTCCTGGTGATGGCGCTGGCGCTGCTGTTGTTCATCTGGGGTGTAATTTCATTCCGCTCGCTGCCGGTGGAAGCATACCCGGACGTGGCCAACAACTACGTGAACGTCATCACACAGTGGCCGGGGCGCGCCGCCGAGGAAATCGAGCAGCAGGTAACGATTCCGATCGAAATCGCCATGAACGGAATTCCGCACATGGTCACGATCCGGTCGTGGTCCCTGTTCGGATTGTCCAGCGTCACAATGACGTTCGACGACGAGTCGGAGAACGATTGGAATCGCCAGAAGGTGCTGGAACGGCTTTCGCAAGTCAGCCTGCCGCAAAATTTGCAGCCGCAGATGGGAACGGACTGGAGTCCGGTGGGGCAGATTTACTTCTTCACGCTGAAGAGCACGAATCCGCAGTATGACGTGATGGAGCTGAAATCGCTCGAGGATTGGGTGATTGAGAAGCAGTTCAAGTCCGTACCGAACGTGGTGGATGTCGCGAGCTTCGGCGGGCCCACGCGCGAGTATCAGGTGCGGATCGATCCGAACAAGTTGATCGCGCACGGGCTGAGCATCGCGCAGGTGGAACAGCAGCTCGGCAACAACAATGTGAACGCGGGCGGCAGCTTCATCGAAGAAGGACTGCAACAGATCAACGTTCGCGAACTGGGACTGGTCAACACGGTGCGCGATATCGAAAGCACCGTGATCGCGACAAAGAATGGCACGCCGATTCGGGTGAAGGACATCGCGACCGTGGCGCAGGGGCCGAAGATCCGGCTGGGCCAGTTTGCCCGAGCGATTCATCGCGCGGACGGAAAAATCATCGACAGCGACGATGTAGTTTCCGGAATCGTACTGCTGCGGAAGGGCGCGGATTCGGATTCGACGCTGGAAGGAATCCACGCGAAAGTGGAGGAGCTGAACGAGCATCTGTTGCCGAAGGGCGTCACCATCGTTCCATTCCTGGATCGAAGCGAGCTGGTGCATTTCACGACGCACACGGTGATGCACAACCTGACCGAGGGGATCATTCTGGTCGCGGTGATCCTGTTCCTGTTTCTGGGAAATATCCGCGCCGCGCTGATTGTGACGCTGACCATCCCGTTCGCGCTGCTGTTCGCTTCCATTTGCCTGGACCTGCGCAAGATTCCGGCCAATCTGCTGTCGCTGGGCGCGCTGGATTTCGGAATGATCGTCGAGGGCGCGATCGTAATGGTCGAGAACATCGTCCGGATGCTTTCGCATTCCGATGGCAAGGATTCCAGGCTTTCCATTCGAGCCAAAATCGGTGAAGCGGCGCATGAAGTGCAGCGGCCGGTGTTTTACGCCATCACGATTATCATGACGGCGTATATTCCGATTTTCACGCTGCAACGCGTGGAGGGACGCCTGTTTAAACCGATGGCGTGGACCGTGGTATTCGCGCTGGCGGGCGGGCTGCTGTTTTCGATGGTGCTGGCCCCGGTGTTGGCGAGCTTCGTTTTTCCGAAGGGCGCGCGCGAATGGCACAATCCCCTGATGTCGCTGATGACGCGGGCCTACGGCCGGGCGCTCGATTGGGCGATCCGGTTCCGCTGGGCGACGCTGGCCGCGGCATTGGCCGCCGTGGTGGGGACGTTCGCATTGAGCCGGATTATCGGATCCGAATTTTTGCCGCATTTGGACGAAGGCGCGGTTTGGGTTCGCGGAACGCTGGCTCCGAGCACCGGGCCGACGGAAGGCGTGCGGCTGGCCAATCAGGCTCGTGTGATTCTGGCGGCGTTTCCGGAAGTGAAGATGACCACCAGCCAGGTGGGCCGTCCGGATAACGGAACCGACACGACCGGATTCTTCAATACCGAATATTTCGTCGATCTGAAACCGAAAGAACAGTGGCGGCCGGTTTTTCACGAGGACAAGGAAGAGCTGATTGCCGCGATGGGCCGTGAGCTGGATAAGCTTCCGGGCGTGACGTGGAATTTTTCGCAGCCCATCGCGGACAACATGGAGGAAGCGGTCAGCGGCGTGAAGGGCGAGCTGGCGATCAAGGTATTCGGCGACGATCTCAAGACGCTGGAGGCAAAAGGTGACGAGATCGTCGGGGTAATGAAAACCATTGACGGCATCCGCGACCTGGGGCTATTCCGCGTGATCGGGCAGCCGAACATGAACCTGGTGGTGAATCGCGAAAAGGCCGCGCGTTATCAGATCAACGTTTCGGATGTGCAGGACGCGGTACAGACGGCGGCGGGAGGGAACGCCATCACGCAGGTGCTGCAAGGCGAGCAGCGGTACGACCTGGTGATGCGCTACCTGCCGAAGTATCGCGATACGGCGGAAGCAATTGAAAATATCCGTCTGCTCGCGCCCTCGGGCGAACGCGTTTCGCTGGCGCAGTTATGCGATGTGAAGTTCGAGGACGGGGCGTCGGAGATTTATCGGGAGCGGAACTCGCGCTATGTCGCGATCAAGTATGGCGTCCGCGGGCGGGATCTGGGAAGCGCGGTGGGCGAAGCGATCAAGACAGTGACGGAGCGCGTGAAATTGCCGCCGGGCTATCACATCGACTGGGCGGGCGAGTATGAGAGCCAGCAACGGGCGCAACGGCGGCTGATGATCATCATCCCGCTTACGCTGCTGGTAATTTTCCTGATTCTGTACACTATGTTCGCCTCCATGAAATGGGCGGCGCTGATCCTGTTCAATGTCGCGATGGCGCCGATTGGCGGGATCCTGGCGCTGTATCTGAGCGGGACGAATTTCAGCGTTTCCTCCGGCGTAGGCTTTCTGGCGCTGTTTGGCGTTTCGGTGCAGACGGGCGTGATCCTGGTGGAATACATCAATCAGTTGCGGGCGCGAGGGCGTTCGGTGGACGATGCGGCGCGGGAAGGCAGCGTTCTCAGGTTTCGTCCGATTTTCATGACGATGCTGGTGGCGTCGCTGGGGCTGGTGCCGGCGGCGACGTCGCACGGGATTGGATCGGACTCCCAGCGCCCGTTCGCGATTGTGATCGTGGGCGGGCTGATGACCGCCCTGGTGATCAGCATTTTCCTGCTGCCGGCGCTCTATGTCTGGGTCGCTAGCGACGGGGACAAGCTTCCGGAACTTGAACCCGCCGCCGACCACGCATGACCGGAACCTCGCGTAACAGGATATGATAGAAAAGACGTAAAGAAAGAGAGAGGCAGGTCCCTGTTTGGCGGAAATCCAAGTTCAAGCTAGCGAAACCCTTGAGAGTGCTCTGCGGCGCTTCAAGCGCAAGGTGCTCCAGGAAGACATCATCAAAGAGATCAAACGGCATTCGTATTATCTGAAGCCGGGCGAAAAGAAGCGCGTCAAAGCAGCACTGGCACGCAAGCGCAATCGCAAGAAGCGCAGCCGCGAAAACTTCGGCGAACAGGCTCGCGAGCAAGGCCGCTGAGCGTTTTCCCTAAGTTGACAGCGTTCTCAATTTGAATTGCGGTCGCGGTCGTCCACGATGCCCGTGATGCGGCCGAAGAAGTAACCTACGACAATCGCCAAGACGACGCACAGCGCCTGAGGGAGGGGGTCCATACTCCCCCTATCGGCAGTACTATCGTTCCCCTGTAATGCCATTCCGGCACTGTGTTTTCTTGCAAAAAGGAATATACTTAACAGCCTGCCCCAAGGAGGGGCGGAAACTATGTCTTTTCTCGCCTGGATCGTGCTCGGATTGATTGCGGGTTTCATCGGAAGCAAGATTGTCAACAAGCGAGGCGAGGGCCTCATTATGGACATCCTTCTCGGGGTTGTCGGGGCCGTCGTCGGCGGGTGGCTGGCGGGATTCCTAGGGCTCGGCGGCGTATCGGGCGTGAATCTCTATAGCCTGGTGGTGGCCGTCGTCGGCGCCATCGTGGTGCTGCTGGTGTATCACGCCATTCGTAAGGCGGCGTGATCCACGCTACACTAAATCCCATCGCGCCGTAAGCACCAGGCACATCGACGTGCCGCCTCGCCCCGTGAGCGCCTAAATTAAGGAGGCTGTATGCGTTGGATTCTTGTTGTCATTTGGGCCGGACTCATTTCGGTGAGCTGTAGCGGCCCGGCATCGAAACAGGCGGCTCAGACCAAGTCAGCTCCGAAGAAGCTGGGGATTCGTCCGGACGGCGACACGACGCTGCACATCGACATGAGCAAGGTCCCGGACGATCTGAAGAAGGTCTACGGGTTCATCGACGAACACATCGATGAGCATGTCGAAAACCTGCTGAACTGGATCCACCAGCCGAGCATTTCGAATAGCGGCGAGGGAATCCCGGAGACGGCCGAGATGGTCAAGGGATACTTTGATCGCCTGGGCTGCCAGCAGACGCGCGTTTACGACGTCGGGGTCGGCGAATGGGGCGCGCCGGGGAATCCGGTGGTGTACGCGAAGTGCGACGAAGGGGCCCCGAAGACCGTAATCATTTACTGGATGTACGACACCATGCCGATTACGCAGGCGGACGCATGGGTCGCGCCGCCGTTCGAAGCCCGGCTGGTGGAGCAGGGTCCATTTAAGAAGGTCCTGATCGGCCGCGGCGCGACCAACTCCAAGGGCCCGGAGATGACGCAGTGGAACGCCCTGATGTCGCTGAAGGCGGTGATGGGCAAGCTTCCGGTGAACCTGATCTGCATCGCGGAGGGCGACGAGGAGCGCATGTCCATCGGGCTGCGCAAATTCGTGCGCGATCATCCGGATCTGATCAAAGGCGCGAACGCGATGGTGATGTTCGGCGGCCAGGCTCCCAGCGGAGGCGGCGGCATCATGGGAGGGTCCGAGGGGCTGATGTATATCGAGCTGACCACCAGCGGGAAGAGTTGGGGACGTGGGCCGGTGCAATCCGATATTCACGGGATCAACAAGCGCGCGGTGGACAGCCCGGCGTGGCGGCATATCGTGATGCTGGCTTCGCTGGTTTCGAAGGACGGCAACACGCCGCTGATTCAGGGCTTCAACGATAATATCGCGCCGATGACGGAAGCGGAGCTCAACGGAATCAAGACCGCGGCCGCCAAGGTCGACATGAAAGTAGCGGCGGAGAATATCGGGGTGGCGCGATTTATTTCGGACGATCCGCTGACCATGATGAAGATGTCGCGCTACGGGACGGCATTCAATATCGACGGAATCTGGGGCGGGAACATGTACGCCGGCGGGTCGGGCGCGATTTTACCGAACAAGATCACTTCCAAGCACAGCATCCGGTACCTGCCGAACATGCACAGCGCCGATATTTTGAAAAAGATCCGCGCGCAGCTCGATCGGAACGGGTATAAGGACGTCGAGATTCACATGGTTGGCGATCAGCCGTGGTCGAAGATGTCCTACGACACAGACATCGCGCATTCAATTACGCAGATGTATGACCAGTTCCAGATTCCCTACATGCCGCCGTCGCAGACCGAGACGATCCTGGGAGGCGCATGGCCAGGGTATCTGTTCACCAATTCGCAGCAAGGCGACCCGGGGATCACGCCGATCGGAGTTCCGATTGCGGGCGGGGGCGCGGGGCTCGGGGGAATGGCGCATGCGGCGAACGAATACTACGTGATCGAAGGCGCGGGCAAGATTTACGGAATGGCGGGCGCGGAGAAGGCGTTCGCGACGATTCTGTATAACTATGCCAAGGCTTCGGGAGCGCCGGCGAAGACGTCCACCGCGGGGAACTAGAGCCGGCCGCAGATGAACGCCGATGCACGCGGATTAAAAGAAGCGACGCGATAGAATCGGGTTGAAACCCTTGTGAAGATATCCGTTCGCACAGCCGTGGCCGCCGATATCCCGGTCTTGGAATCGCTGATCGATTTGTCGGTTCGCGGGTTGCAGGCAGAAGACTACACCGCGGCCCAGATCGATGAGGCGTTGCGGTCGGTCTACGGGGTCGATACGCAATTGATTGCGGATGGAACGTATTTCGCGGCGGAAGCCGCTATGGGCGATGGATCGACCGTTGTCGGGTGCGGGGGCTGGAGCAAGCGAAAAACTCTCTACGGCGGAGACCGGTTCGCGGGCAGGGAGGACTTGCTGCTGGATCCGGCCAAGGGAGAAGCCGCGAAAATCCGGGCGTTTTTCGTGCATCCGCAATGGGCGCGGCGTGGGATCGGCGGCATGATCTTGGAAGCCTGCGAAAATGCGGCCATCGCCGCGGGGTTCACTCGCCTGGAAATGGGCGCGACGTTGACGGGTGTTCCGTTTTACCGGATCAAAGGCTATGCTGAGTTGGAACATATCGAGGTGCCGATGCCTGGGGGTACGGCTCTTCCGATCGTGCGCATGGCGAAGACGGTAATGAAAGTTTGATGTTTCGTTATTATCGACACCCGCTTCCTGTTGCTAATGTCGTAAGTCGCATGATTCAAGATGAAGCGGCGTGAACTGATCAAGACGCTGGCGGGCTCGGCCGCGTGGACGCGATTGGGCGCCCAAACTCCACCCGCGCCGGACGGTGAAGTGAAACGCGTGGTGGTGATGTTCAAGTGTCACCTGGACGTGGGCTTCACGGACACGCAGGCCGGTGTCATGCGGAAATATTTCGATGTTTACTATCCGGCGGCGATCGAACGGGCGGCGGCGATGCGCCGGGCCGGGGGCGATCGATACGTCTGGACCACCGGGTCGTGGATGCTTTACGAATACCTGGAGCAGGCAAAGAGCGCGGAGCGTAAGACGATGGAGCGCGCGATTGCGGGCGGCGACATCGCATGGCACGCGCTTCCGTTTAGCTGGCAGTCCGAGGTCCTCGATCGGTCGCTGATGTCCGGCGCGATCGGATTCTCGAAGTCTCTCGACAAGCGCTTTGGAAGGAAAACGTCGGGCGCGAAGATGACCGACGTTCCAGGTCACACGTTAGGCCTGGTCGCGGCGCTTTCGGAGAATGGCGTTAAGTTTCTGCACATCGGAGTGAACTCGGCCAGCACGCCGCCTGAAGTCCCGTCGCTGTTTGTGTGGAAAAACGCCGAAGGCGTTTCCATTGTGGTCATGTACCAGCACAAGGGCTACGGCGGGGTGGTTCGAGTGCCTGGGTCGGATCTGGCGATCGCGATCGCGATGGGTGACGATAACACCGGGCCGCACTCGATGGACGAGATCCGGCAGATTTACGCCGACCTTCGGCGTCAGTTTCCGTCCGCGACCATTACTGCGTCGGATCTGACGGGCATCGCAAATGCTGTCGACGGGTTTCGCACGAGATTGCCGGTGGTGACGCAGGAGATCGGGGACACGTGGATCCATGGCGTCGCCAGCGACCCGGTGAAAGTCGCGCGATACCGCGAAATCGCACGGCTGCGGGGCCAATGGCTTCGACAGGGGCGGCTCAAAGTTGGAGACGCGACCGATCTGGCGTTTCTGCGCCGATTCGCACTGGTGGGCGAGCATACGTGGGGCACGGATACCAAGACGTATCTGGATCACGATCACTACAAACCCCAGGATCTGCGCGCCGCGCTGGATCAAACGGGCTATAAGAAAATGACCACGAGTTGGGCGGAGAAGCGCGACAACATCGACGTTGCCGTCGAGACTCTGCCCGCGTCTATGCGCGGTGAAGCCAAGCGGAGCCTCGCGGCGCTGAAGCCTGTGGAACCGCGTCCTGGCAGCCTTCAGCCGTTCGACGCGCGTAACGATTTTGAATCTGCTCACATTACGTTGGCCCTCGATTCTCGCACGGGTGCGATCCGCCGGCTGCGTTTCAAATCGACAGGCCGCGAATGGGCTTCCGCGAACCGGACTCTGGCTCTGTTCAGCTATCAGACTTTTTCGAAAGCCGACTACGACCGATTTCTCGAAAGCTACGTCACCAGCAAGGCCGACTGGGCGCCGCAGGATTTCGGCAAGCCGAATATCGAACACTTTGGCGCGCAGAGCCGGGTGTGGGAGCCGAAGCTGCTGCAATGCTGGGCGGGGACCGATGCTCGCGGCGATCGTGTTCTGGCGCAGCTTGGAATCGACGATCCGGGTCCGGTTCAATCCGGGCTGGCGGCGTGGCCTGCGAGGATGTACCTGGAACTGATCATGCCCCGGGCCGAGCCTGCGCTCGAGATCAATTTTTACTGCTTCGATAAGATTGCGAATCGATTGCCGGAAGCCATGTGGCTGACGTTTCGCCCGGATGCGGCGGAGCTGGGCGGATGGACGCTCGATAAGAGCGACTGCGCGATTAACCCGCTGGAGGTTGTTCGCGGCGGCAATCGTCATATGCATTCGCTCGGGCGCGGACTGAGTTATCGCGACAAGGGTGGCGGCCTGGCGATCGATACGATGGATGCACCGGTCATCGCGCTCGGAGAAAAGTCGCCGATCTATTTCTCGTACGACCAACCGGACGTTTCGCGGGGCATCCATTTCAGTCTTTACAACAACACGTGGGGAACGAATTACATCCAATGGTTTGGGGAAGATGTGCGCTTTCGCTTCCGCGTAAGGCCCTTGTAAAGGCTGTCCGCAGGTGAGATGATCGCTATCCTATGCTACGTCGCAATCTTTTGAAACAGATGGGCGCCGCCGGGTTGCTCGGCATCGCTCTGCCGCGCGAAGAAAAGGCCCAGGAGGCCGCCGCGCGCGCCACTCGCGCGATGCCGATTCCGAAGATCAAAGACATCAGCGTGATTGAGTGCCAGCCTGCGGGCGTGCGCCTCACCGTGGTCAAGATCACGACCGATCAGGATGGTCTTTACGGCTATGGCTGCGCCACGTTCACGCAGCGCGCCGATCTGGTGAAACCCGCAGTCGAAAAATATCTGAAACCGTTCCTGCTTGGCAAGACGACGGATCGCATAGAGGATATCTGGCAGTCCTGCTACGACAGTTCGTATTGGAAAAACGGTCCGGTGCTGAACAACGCGATCAGCGGAGTGGACCAGGCGCTGTGGGACATCAAGGGGCGGCAGGCCGGCATGCCCGTTTATCAGCTCGCGGGCGGGAAGTGCAGGGAAGCTGCCGATACTTACGGGCACGCCTCGGGCGAGGATTTTCCGCAGGTCATCGAATCCGCGAAGCAGTACATCGCGCAAGGATTCCGGCATGTGCGTGTGCAGGTTTCGGTTCCCGGCATGGAAGGCTACGGCAGCGCGGGAGCGGGCGCGGCCAACATGAAGGCGCTCCATAACAAGCCCGTTTTCGAACCGGCGTATTATGTTCGCCGGGCATTGAAGCTGTTCGAGATTTGCCGGAAAGAACTGGGCGACGAGATTGAGCTGCTACACGATGTCCACGAGCGTGTTTCGCCGAACCAGGCCGTCCAGTTCCTTAAAGACACGGAAAAATTCAAGATGTTTTTCATGGAAGATCCGCTGTCTCCGGAAGACATCGCCTACTTCCGCCAGATCCGGCAGAACTGCGCTACTCCGATCGCGATGGGCGAGCTGTTTAATAGTCCACATGAGTGGCAGCCGCTGATTGCCGAACGGCTGATCGATTACATCCGCGTGCACGTGAGCCAGGCCGGCGGTTTCACGCCCGCGCGGAAGATTGCGATTCTGGCGGAGAATTTCGGCGTCCGGACGGCGTGGCATGGTCCCGGCGACGTTTCCCCCATCGGTCACATGGCGAACGTGGTGCTCGACCTGGTCAGCTACAACTTCGGCATCCAGGAATACTCGCCGTTCAACGAACGGACGCAGGAAGTCTTCCAAGGGTGTCCGGTGATGAAGGACGGATACCTGTGGGCGAGCGAGAAGCCGGGTTGGGGCATCGAGATCGATGAAAAAGCTGCCGCGCGATTTCCGTTCGGCGCCGAACAGGGCGATCGCAAGCGGCTGAACGGCGGCTGGGGCGAAATCCGGCGCCGCGACGGCACCATCATCAAACAGTAGCCGCCTTCGAGCACAATAGTAAGAACATGCGCCCGACGCTTCTGTCCTTACTATTTTCCGCCGCCCTGATTGCGCAGGTTCCGACGCTGCCGCCTTTGCGGAAGCAGGCCGAGATCCAGCAGGAATGGCTGCGGCTCCGGCTGGAACGCAATCTTCCCGTGCTGATGCGCAAGCATCACGCGCAGATGTGGATTGTCGCGTGCCGCGAGTATGCGGAAGATCCCGCCTTTTTCTCGCTTGTCTCGCCGACGGTGTTCGCCGCGCGGCGAACCACGATTTACGTTTTCTTCGATCGCGGCCCGGATAAGGGGATCGAGCGTCTTGCTCTGGGAGGAGAATCGAACGGAGGGCTGTACACGGTTTACCGCGATCCTGACGCCGCCAATCGCGAAATTTATGGCGACGTGCAGTGGCAGTTCTTGCGCAAGCTTGTCGACCAGCGGCATCCGTCGACGATTGCGGTCGACATATCGCCGACGCATGCCTTCTCTGACGGTCTGACCGTCGGGATGCGCGACAAACTCGTCGCGGCGCTCGGCGCGGAGTACAAAGACCGCATGGTTCCCGCCGAGAATCTGGCTCTCGAGTATCAGGAGATGCGGGTTCCCGAGATGCTGCCGACGTACCGGCAGATGATGGAAATCGTTCATTCGCTCATCTCGCGGGCGTTTTCGAATGAAGTGATCACGCCGGGTAAGACGACGGACGAGGACGTGGTCTGGTGGCTGCGGCAAAAAGTCAACGATGCAGGTTTAGGGACCTGGTTCCATCCGTCGGTTACGGTGCAGCGCCAGGGTCTGACGGCGGCGAATCGATTGAACCGGAAGGAAGGGGTCGTGATCGAGCGCGGCGACGTGCTTCATACGGATTTCGGAATCACTGCGCTGCGCCTCAATACGGATACGCAGCACATGGGCTATGTGCTGCGGTCGGGCGAAACCGATGTTCCCGCGGGGATCAAGCAGGCGTTGAAGAATACGAATCGATTGCAGGATCTGACGCTTGCGCGGATGCATCCGGGGCGGACCGGGAATGAAGTGCTCAGCGATGTGCTCCACACGATGCGCGAGGAGAAGATCAATGGGACCGAATACACTCATCCCATTGGCGACCACGGCCACGCCGCCGGTCCACTGATCGGCCTCTGGGACAATCAGCAGGGCGTTCCTGGACGAGGCGACGTGCCGATTCTTCCGAATAGCTGGTTTTCGATTGAACTGCAGGCCAAGACGCCGGTTCCGGAATGGGGCGGTCAGGAATTGGAGGTCGCGCTGGAGGAAGACGCTGCCATCGACGAGCAAGGCAAGATTGGCTGGGTGCTCAGGCGACAGACGGAGTATCATCTGGTGAAGTAATGGGCAACGTTTACAGATTCGCGATTGCGATATCCGCGGTGGTCAATGCGGCGGCGCAGAAGCCGGATCTGAACGGAATCTGGCAGGTCCTGAATACGGCCAACTGGAATCTGGAAGGCCATGCGGCATCGGCTGGATATCTCGCGCAATTGGGTGCGATCGGCGCGGTGCCTCCGGGGCTTAGCGTGGTCGAAGGCGACACCATTCCCTACCTGCCCGAAGCGGCGGCGAAGAGGAAAGAAAATTTCGCTCATCGATTGCAGCTCGATCCGGAGGTCAGGTGCTATCTGCCCGGCGTGCCTCGGGCGACGTACATGCCGTATCCGTTCCAGATCGTGCAATCGGAAAAGTACATCTTGATTTCGTATCAGTATGCCAGCGCGGTGCGGACCATCAATATGGACAATCACAAAAAAGCGCCGATCGATAGCTGGATGGGATGGTCGAACGGACGTTGGGACGGCGCATCGCTGGTGGTCGATGTCACGGGCTTGAATGCGGATACCTGGCTGGATCGGGCGGGGAATTTTCATAGCGACGCGCTCCACGTGATTGAGCGCTATACGCCGCGCAGTCCTGATACGCTGAACTACGAGGCGACGCTGGAGGATCCCAAGGTGTTTTCGCGGCCGTGGAAGATCAGCATGATTCTCTATCGCCACGCCGAGCCGCGCGCCAAGCTGCTGGAGTTCAAATGCGTGGAATTCGTGGAAGAATTGATGTACGGGCCATTGCGCAAGAAAACCGGAGGTGACAAGTGATGCGACGTTTTGTTCTTCTGGCGCTTTCGTCGATTGTTCTGGTAGCCCAGCCGGCCACTTCTTCCCGAACCCCAACCGGCGAACCGGATTTGCAAGGGATCTGGACGAATGCCAGCGTCGTGCCCCTGGAAAGGCCCGCCAATCTCAACGGCAAGGAATTCTACACGGAAGCTGAAGCCGCGGAGAACGCCAAGAAGGTCCTCGGTATTTCGAGCTGGGAGCGGCTGGGATCGCAGGCCGAGGTGCACTACAACATGTCGCAGTACGGGCTCGATCTGAGTCAGGTGAAGGTCGCGATGAACTTGCGGACCTCGCTGATCGTCGGGCCGGAAGGGCGAGTGCCGCCGTTCACGCCGGAAGCGCAGAAAAGACTCGCCGAGCGAGCGGCGAAAGCCAAGGGCCATCAGTACGACGGTCCGGAAAACCGTCCGCTGCAGGAGCGCTGTATCGTCTATTCGACCGAGGGGCCGCCGATGCTGCCGTCGGCGTACAATAGCAACCTGCAGATCGTGCAGGGCAAGGGATACGTCGTCATCGTGGAAGAAATGATCCACAGCGCGCGCGTCATCCCGACCGATAACAGCCCGCATCTGCCGCCGGACATCCGCCAGTGGCTGGGCGATTCGCGCGGGCATTGGGAGGGCGATACGCTAGTGGTGGATACCACCAATTTCACGGACAAGACCGCGTATCGCGGATCCACTGAGAATCTGCACATGATCGAGCGGTTCACAAGGGTTGACAAGGACACGATCCTCTACGAATTTACTGCCGACGATCCGGCTACCTGGGCGCATCCCTGGACGGCGCAGCTTCCTCTGGCTAAGATCGAAGGCCCGCTGTTCGAGTTTGCATGCCACGAAGGAAACCTCGGCCTCGGAAACACGCTGAGCGGGGCGCGGGAGGCGGAGAAAAAGGCCACGAATGAACACGAATAGACACGGATGAAAAAGCCTATTTATGGTCATTCGGGAAGGAGAAGACTGATGCGCATAAAGTTGGGTTTTGCGACGGGCTGCTTGTTTCTGGCGGGGACGGCTCGCGGGCATCACGCGTTTGCGGCTGAATTCGATGTCAACCGTCCCATCAAACTTCGCGGCATCGTGACCAAGATGGATTGGATCAATCCGCATTCCTGGATTCATCTTGATGTTAAGGGGCCGGACGGGAAGGTCGTGAGCTGGATGATTGAAGGCGGTAGTCCGAACGCGCTCCTCAGGCTCGGCTTCACGAAGGACGCGCTTCCGCCGGGAAGCGAAATCGTGATGGAAGGCTTTCAGGCCAAGGACGGCGGGAATCGGGGCGTGGGCAAGTCGCTCTCGTTCGCCGACGGGCGTAAGTTGTTTCTCGGTGGATCGACTCCGGGAGCGAACCCGGATCCTGAAAAGTAACTTCTAGGCGACGTGATCGAACGTTCGCACATCCGGTAGTTCAGCATCGTTCAGAGCGGCGCTCAGGGATGCGGTGCCCATCTCGGTCGAAGTATCCGCCACGGGAGCTACCGGTTCCGCGGACTCTTTGCTCGTCTGCTTGGCCCGATACATGCGCTTATCAGCTTCCGCCAGCAGGGTCTCGGAATCTCGACCGTCGAAGGGATACATGGCTAAGCCGACGCTGATCGAGAGGCATTGCGATCCGCAGGCGGTCCACCCTGCTTCGCGCGCCACGGTCTGAAGCCGGTCCAGGTACGACGCGCACTGGTCTTCCTTCAGCCCTGGGACCACGATTACGAACTCATCGCCGCCCATCCGCGCCAGATAGTCGGAGCTTCGGCACGTTTCCGTGAGGCCCTTCGCCACGAGTTGCAGAACCTCGTTGCCTTTCAGGTGACCGTACAGATCGTTCACCTGTTTGAATCCGTCAAGATCGCAGACCAGGACGCCGATGGTCGTATCCTCCCGGCGCGAACGCGATAATTCGCGTTCCAGGTGCAGCGCGAGGGAACGTGCGTTGGCAATGCCGGTCAGGTGATCCGTAACCGCCGACTCTTCGGCGTGCTGATACCGGACGGCGCTCTCGACCGCACGGCCAACCGTACTGCTGGCGGCCTGTACGACGCGAAGATCGTTCTGGCTGAACGCGTTGCGGTCCCCGTGATAGAGGGTGATCGCTCCGGTCACGCCATCGCGCCCTTCGAACGGAACCACCAGAGCGGCTTGAAGATTCAGAACGATTTTGGAGTCGTTGACGTAGTAACACTCCTGCGCAACGTCTCCGTTCACGACCGGCGTGCGATTCTGAATTGCCCAGCCCGAAAGAGAATTGGTCATCGGAAACGCCTGTCTGGAAAACAGCCTGGAGCTGGCGCCGACGGCAGCCACCAGTTCCAGATTCCTGCCCCGGCTGAGATAGACCGCCATGGTGTCGTAGCGCACCAACTGGCTGAGGCACTTGTCCACCGACGACACAACCTCGTCGATGCCCAGCGCCTGCGCCAGATCGGAAGCCAGTTGCTGAAGCCGTAGCGTTTCCTGACGCGCCGACATGATCGATTCGTGAAATGAGCTGCTTTGATTCACGTCGGCCTGCCCGAGCCCTGCGCGCCTCCAGGCCTCTTCCTGACTGGCGTTCGCCGCGGGACTCAGCGTCTCCAAGATCGGGTCGGCGAGCACGGCATCCCGCGCCTGCTGTTCCAGCGCGGTGTAGCGCCGCTCCAGGACCGCGATCACGGCTGGATCGAAGTTGCGATCTTTGCCGGCTTTGATCCTGTCCATGGCCTCCGAAAGCGGCAAGGCGTTGCGATAGGGACGGTCGGACGCGAGGGCGTCCAGGCAGTCCACCGCTGAGAGAATCCGCGCGCCGATCGGGATGGTCTCGCCGGAAAGACCCATCGGGTATCCGGTACCGTCCCAACGTTCGTGATGCGCTTTGACGATCGCCAGGACCGGCTCGGGATACTTCATCCGCGAGAGCATTTCGGCTCCGAGGATGGGATGAGTCTTCATCTTTTCCCATTCCTCGACCGACAGCGGGCCGGGTTTCAGAAGAATATGGTCCGGGATTCCGAGTTTCCCGATATCGTGGAGCAGCGCGGCGACGTTCAGGCTGCGCAGTTCGGTTTCATTGAGTCCAATTTCGCGGCCCAGGGCCATCGCGTAGGTCTGGACGCGGCGTAGATGCATCTGCGTGGTGTGATCGCGGGTATCGATGGCCACGGCCAGAGTTTCCAGGGTCCGCAGATGCAGGGCTTCCAGTTCCGCCCGGTGATTGGCCTCTGCATTCGACCATTTCCGGTAACAGCGGTCCAGGGCGAAGAGAATCGGCGTGGCGATCAGCGCGGCATGAAATCCGGTTTGCAGGCTGGCGCAGCGCACCAGCGAGGCCAGATACGCGGCGCCGACTACCCAATACAGCAGTGCGCGGCATTCGCGGCGATAGACTCCGATCAGCGGCGTGGTCCGATCCTTCCACAGCGTGGTCGCGACGCCGCAGTTGAATAACAGCGCCAATGCGCTGGCGATCACAGGAGCGGGGAACAACCCGTCGAGGGCCATGCGCGGCGTGGCGTGATAAGCGGCGTGCGCCATCGCGACGCCCAGGGTCATGGTCGTAGTCGCGTACAACAAGCGGGTCCAAAGAGCCTTAACGTTCGTGCGCCGCAATTCATTTAAGAGCGCGAGCGTAAATCCGATGAACAGCAGTTCGGGCAAACTCAGATCTTCGATGCCGAGCAGCAGAATCAGGAACGCTCCCGGAATCAGACCCTGGCCGGTGGTGACTCGCAGCACCAATGCGGTCGTGTGCGCGCACAGCAGATAAATCATGAACCGCGAAGTGTCCGGCGCACCGGCCACCGAAAGGTTCATGACGCACACGGTTGCGCCCGCGATAGCGTAAACCAGCGCCCAGAGTCTGACTCGTCCTAAAGCTGCAATCATCGGTGTCCGGGTTAAAGCACGTGCGCTGCCGCGGCGTCGCAAAGGGCGGCACATTAACGAAGTCGATTGATTTCCTGGACATATCGGCTGCCTGGTCCGCCGATGCGGAAGGGAACGAGCCGATTTGGCTTGGACGCGCGCGACAGAACGTCTCAGGCTGGTTTTGTTGACTAGACCGTTGCCGCCGGGCAGGTTAGTACGCCGCAGCACGATCGCCCACGCCTCGGCAGCCGATCGCTAGTACCTGGAGCACAGTATGACTATCAGGCATCCAATTTTCTCCTGCACTCAGAAGGTGGATTCCGCGTCATTTTCGTGAGGGCCCATGCGATCCTGCCTGCTTCCCGCCGCGCTCTCGATGGTGGTTCACGCGGCTGTCATCCGTGGCACGGTGGTCGAGAACCAGACTGGCCGGCCGCTGGCCCGCGCGCTGGTGAAACTGGAGCCTGTCAAGGGCACCGCGGGCACGGAACAATCCATCCGTACGAATCGATACGGAGCGTTCGAATTTCAACAGTTGGGGGCGGGCGCGTATCTGCTGACCGCCTCGCGGACGGGATTCGCCACCGCCCAGTATGGACAGAAGCAGTGGAAATCCTCAGGCGTTCCGGTACCGGTGGGTGCCGAGGATTCCTACACTGTCAGCATCCGGCTCTGGCGTTTCGGCTCGATTACCGGGACGGTTCTGGACGAAAACGACGTCGGTTTGCCCGAGCATGAAGTGGTGGCTTATCGGAATACGCGCCCTCCGCAGCCGGCCGCCGAGGCCAAATGCGACGATCGCGGCGTGTTCCGCTTCTACGGTCTGGAGCCGGGAAGCTACCTGATCCGGACGATTGGCAAGCAATACGACGAAGGAAATTATCTCCCGACCTTCGCGAAGGAAACGGACGTGGTCGATCAGTCTTTTCCCGTGGAGGTCAATCTCGATCAGCAGGTGGACCGGGTCGACGTTCGTCCGTTCCAGGGCCGCCTGTTTTCGTTGACGATTCGTATCGATCCGCTTCCGCAGCGCATGACCGGGCCGGTGACCATCACGCTGGTCTCGGACATGGGACGTCAAACCGTACAGTCCCTAAGTCACCGGTTCAATGAACTCCCTCCGGGGCAGTATGAGATCTTCGCCGACGCTCCGGTGCTTACGCAAGCGAACCAGCCCGGAATGCAGGGCGAGTATCAAAGAGTAACGGTGGGCGGCGATATCGCCAGAACCCTCTCCTTGCATCCGGTGCCGGAACTGCAATTCACATTTGAAGGCGCTCCGGGCGATCGGAATATGCAAGTCCTGGCGCGGAGAAAGGATCTGGCGGGCAGCGGTGAATCGAAAGTCCTGGAACTTGCAAACAACCGGTTCCAACTCGCGCCGGGGCCATGGGAGCTGGCGATTCCGCCGAACCCGGCGTTCTATGTTTCGAACTTCTCGGGTCCCCGGCACGAGCGTCCGGGCGATGGCCGCGCAGAGGGGTGGAATGAGATTGGCGTCGGATATGGAAATCCTCTGGTTAGGTTCACGCTCTCTTCAAACGTTGGGACTGTCCAGGGGGCAGTTCGATCGGGCGGCCAACCGGTAGTCGGCGCGCCGGTTTTCCTGGAGCCGAGCGATCTGGACCCCGGCCGGCGCGTCACCGATACGTTCGTTACGCGCACTGATTTGCACGGACAATACCAGTTCACCGGCCTGGCTCCCGGCAACTATCGGGTGTTGAGTTCGTTCGAATATAAGGTGGCAGATTCAGCGGCGATGTCGGGCGCTCGCGCAACGCCGGTCATCGTGGACGCAGGGCACACTGTGCAGCAGGACCTGGAGCTTTACGCGATCCCGTAGTGTTCTTGACCAGATCCGCCGCGCAAACTGATTTTCAAATGAAGATGCGTACAATCCGATTCCAAGCCCCGCTTGGCGCCAAGAAGTCGCCTTGGCGTCACCTAAACCAGTAACGCAAAGCAAATTTCTCCTGCGAACCAGCCCTATTTCAGCTCTTTCATCAGGCCCGGAAATCCCCACATGATGTTCAGGCTGGTGGGAGCCCACTTGTACTGATCCATCATGAATTTCTTGACATCGTCTTCCGATTTGCCCTGGCGGATTTGTTCGCGGATTCGAGTTGCCATGGTCTCCGCGTTGGTCATATAGGTCATCAGCGCGGCCTTGTTGGTCACCGGTCCATGTCCGGGAATGACGGTGTCGAAATCCCAGGTCTGCATGGCTGTGTCGATGGTCTTTGGCCATTCGAGCAAACTTCCGCCGCCGGGATAATCGATCAACGGGGTTGCGGCGGTGAACAGGTCGCCGGTGTGCAGAACCTTGAGGGCAGGGAAGTACACCATCGCGTCGCCATTCGTGTGGCCGCGACCGAAGTACCGGGCGCGCACTTCTTTTCCGCCCAGGAACAGATCCGTCTCTTCGGTATAGGTCACTCGGGCCGCGACCATCCCGGACGGAGCGTTCGACTGCACATGCTTCACGATATTGTTGTGCGCGTTAACCGTCGAAATAATCTCGGCGACCGAGATGAATTTCGTATTCCCGCCGCTGTGATCGGCATGATAATGCGTGCTCAGGATGTACTTGATCGGCTGGCTGGTGACGCTTTTGACCTTGGACACGATTTGCTCGAAGTCCGGCTCGTATTTGTCGTCGACCATGATGACGCCTTCATTGGTGATGTATACGGCGACATTTCCGCCGTCCCCTTCGATCTCGTAGAGGTCGTCGGTGATCTTGTTGATCTTCAATTCGGGCGGCTGTTTGTTTTGGCTAAGCGCGACCTGCGTGTAGGCTCCCCAGCACCCCAACACAAAAACGAGTCCTGCGGCCAGGCGAATCTTTAGTGTCCGGTTCATGGGTGGAACTATAACACTTTTCAATTGCGGCTGAGGAAGTGCGCCGGCTGGAAATTTTCTTGTAGCGATGGAGATTTGATCGTATGATTGTCTAACGTGACAATCCGGTTGCGGAGCCTGGCACTTTTTGTTCTCCCACTGATCGTACGCTCCTCGCCCGTCACATCGCACCCGACGTTTCACAGGGAAGTTGAACCGATTCTGCAGCGCCGCTGCCAGGGCTGCCATCGTCCGGGCGAAGCGGGTCCCATGGCGCTGTTGACGTACGCGCAAACGCGGCCGTGGGCGAAATCGATTAAAGCGGCACTGTTAAGCGGGAAGATGCCGCCGTGGCAGGCCGACCCACATTACGGAAAATTCTCGAACGACCTGTCGCTGGCGTCGGGAGAGAAGGAGACGCTGGTTGCCTGGGTCGACGCTGGGGCTCCGGAAGGCAATGCGGGCGATGCGCCCAAGGCGAGAGTATTTCCGGAAGGCTGGCGGATTCCCAAACCTGATGTCGTGTTTGAGATGCCGGAGGAGTTCGACGTGCCGGCTTCCGGCGCCATCAACTACCAATATTTCGCCGTGCCCACGAATTTCACCGAGGATAAATGGGTGGAAACGGTGGAAGTTCGTCCCGGCAACCGGGCCGTAGTACACCATGCGATCGTCGTGATCGACTCGGGTGACGATTACCAATCGCAAAATTATCTGGCCGGGTACGCTCCGGGCATGGCGCCACAGTTCTGGAAGCCGGGACAGGCACGGCTGATCAGGGCCGGCTCGCGGCTGGTCTTCCAGATGCATTATGCGACCAACGGAAAACCGGCACGCGATCGCACCAAAATCGGTCTGATCTTC
>DATGGL010000207.1:0-9044 GCA_035308605.1 Bryobacteraceae bacterium | reverse complement strand
AATTTCTTCTTCTTCCTGGCCGAGCAGGTTCGCCAATGGATGGCGAAGATGGGTTTCCGCCGCATGGAAGAGATGATCGGCCGCGTGGACAAGATTGAGATGCGCACGGCCATCGAACACTGGAAAGCCAAAGGACTCGATTTTTCGCAATTGCTGTACAATCCGCAGTTGCCCGGGCGCGTGGGGCGGCGGTGCACGATCAAGCAGGATCATGGGCTGGAGCAGGCTCTGGACGCCAAGCTGATCGGGCATGCGCGCGCGGCGATCGATCATGGAACGCAGGTCGAGTTCAAGCTTCCCATTCGCAACGTGGACCGGACCGTCGGCGCGATGCTATCGGGAGAAATCGCCCGCAAACATGGATCCAAGGGACTGGAGCCGGATACCATCCGATTCAGCTTTACGGGTTCGGCGGGACAGAGCTTCGGGGCGTTTTTGGCTCGCGGTGTGACGCTCGAGCTGGAGGGCGACGCCAACGATTACGTCGGCAAGGGACTCTCGGGCGGGAAGCTGATCATTTATCCGCCGCGCCAGTCGTCGTTCCTGCCGGAACAGAACATTCTCATTGGAAATGTTGCGCTCTACGGAGCGACCTCGGGCGAGGCTTTCTTTAACGGCCGGGCAGGCGAGCGGTTCGCGGTTCGCAACTCCGGAGCTACTGCCGTGGTCGAGGGCGTCGGCGACCATGGCTGCGAATACATGACCAGGGGCCTGGCCATTGTGCTGAGCGATACGGGCCGGAATTTCGCGGCGGGCATGACCGGAGGCATCGCCTACGTGCTCGATGAGACGGGCGAGTTTCGCAGTGTGCGCTGCAACCAGGCGAGTGTGGATCTTGAAGGGGTGGTGGACCCAACCGATATCGAGACCTTGCGGTTTTGGATCGCGCGCCATGCCGAACATACCGGCAGTCCGCGAGCGAACTGGATTCTCGAGAACTGGGAAGCAATGCTGCTGAAGTTCGTGAAGGTGTTCCCGAAGGAGTACAAGCGCGTTCTGGGAGTGGCGGGAATGGCTGCAGTGTCACATGGGTAAGGTGTCGCATGGGTAAGGTGTCGCATGGGTAAAGTCACCGGATTTCTCGAGTATTCGCGCGAGACGCCTACACGGCGGCAGGTTGCCGAGCGCGTCAACGACTGGTTCGAGATTTACCAGGATTTCCCGGCCGAAAAGGTCCAGCGCCAGGCCGCGCGCTGCATGGACTGCGGCATTCCGTTTTGTCACACGGGATGCCCGCTGAACAACGTGATTCCCGATTGGAACGATCTGGTGTTTCGCGACCAGTGGCGCGACGCGATCCGGGCGCTGCACGCGACGAATAATTTCCCGGAATTTACGGGCCGCGTGTGTCCCGCGCCGTGCGAGGCGGCTTGCGTACTTGGGATAAACGAGCCGCCGGTGGCGATCAAGGCCATCGAGTGCGCGATCGTCGAAAAAGGATTTGAAGAAGGCTGGATTCGGCCGGAACCGCCGATGACGCGGACGGGTCATCGGGTTGCCGTAATCGGTTCGGGCCCGGCCGGACTTGCCGCGGCGCAGCAGTTGGCGCGTGCCGGACACTGGGTGACGGTGTTCGAGCAGGGCGACCGCATCGGAGGATTGCTGCGTTACGGCATTCCGGATTTCAAGATGGAGAAGCGCTGGATCGACCGCCGCGTGGAGCAGATGAAGGCGGAGGGCGTCGAGTTCGTCACTAATGCGCGCGTCGGCGCGAGCGTTTCCGTCGAGGATCTGAAGCGCGATTATCAGGCAATCCTGCTGGCGATCGGGGCGGGGAAGCCGCGCGATCTCACCGTGCCGGGCCGCGAATTGAAGGGGATCCATTTTGCGATGGACTTTCTTCCGCAGCAGAACCGGCGCGTGGCGGGCGATTCCGTGGACCCTGTGACCGGGATTCTCGCAACGGGGAAGCGCGTCGTGATAATCGGCGGCGGCGATACCGGGGCGGACTGCCTGGGTACTTCGCACAGGCACAAGGCTCAGTCGGTGCATCAGTTCGAGATTCTTCCGACGCCTCCGCCGGAGCGGGCGGCGTCGACGCCGTGGCCTTTGTGGCCGCTTCAGTTGCGCATGGAGAGCTCGCACGAAGAGGGCGGGAAGCGGGAGTGGGCGGTCTCGACGACTCGGTTTTCGGGCAACGGCTCCGTCGAAAAGCTTCACTATGTGCGCGTGGACGATCCCGCGAAGACCGAGCACGCGCTGGACGTCGACCTGGTGCTGCTGGCGATGGGATTCACTGGGCCGGTGCGGTCAGGTCTGATCGAGCAGTTAGGCGTCGAGCTGGATGCGCGCGGCAACGTCGCGACGAACGACTGCTGTTCGTCTGTTTTCGGCGTGTTCGCCGCAGGCGACGCGCGCCGCGGCCAGTCGCTGGTGGTGTGGGCGATCGCGGAAGGCCGCAAGGCGGCTGCGGCTATCGATCGCCATTTGCGGCAGTGAGAACGCGAGGAGGTCCGCTACTGTCGTGCCCGGCTCAGTGGCGGCGATTGATAATCCATGGCGGACACCGAACCGCGCACGCTAGTAAGCGGGGTTTTTGTTTCGAGATCCGGCAGGGGTGGCTGGCAGATCTGCATTTAGATTGGGGCAATGAGAACGCGAGGAGGGCCCGCTTACTGTCGTGCGCGGCTCAGTGGCGGCGATTGATAATCCATGGCGGACACGGAACCGCGCACGCTAGTGAGCGGGGCTTCTGTTTCGAGATCCGGCACGGGCGGCTGGCAGATCTGCATTTAGATTGCGGGAATGAGAACGCGAGGAGGGCCCGCTTACTGTCGTGCGCGGCTCAGTGGCGGCGATTGATAATCCATGGCGGACACCGAACCGCGCACGCTAGTAAGCGGGGCTTTTGTTTCGAGATCCGGCACGGGCGGCTGGCGGATCTGCATTTAGATTGGGGCAATGAGAACGCGAGGAGGGCCCGCTTACTGTCGTGCGCGGTTCAGTGGCGGCGTTTGATAACGGAGGGCGGACAAAGCGGGGCTTCTTTTTTCAAGATCCGGCACAGGCGGCTAGCAGATGTGCTTTCAGGCGCGATCCGCGGGTGGCGTCCAGTTTTCGGCCGTCTGCGGTGACGTAGAAAACGTCCAGGGCCTTGTGAGCCTCGGTGTCGATGAGCACCACTTCGATATCGCAACCGGCGCTATTGATGGCACGGCCTAAATCGTAGAGAAGTCCCGGACGATCCTCGGCCACCAGTTCGATCAGCGTCGCGGTTTCAGAAGCTTCGTTATTCAGGGCGACGCGCGGCTTCACTCTTGCCGCGCGCGACGGCAGGAGAGGCTTGGGGCGGCCGCGAAGCAATTGAGAAGCGTCCTGCTTGCCTTCGACCACCCGGCGGACGATCCCGCGCAGGCGATCGACTTCCGGAGGATTCAACTCCAGTGTCCGATGCGGATCGGAGAATGTGAACGTGTCGACTACGACCCCTTGCGCGTTGGAAAATGCCTCGGCTTTCAGAATGCTTAAGCCGAAGCTGGAGATCGCGCCCGCGACCGACGCGAACAGGCCGGGACGATCCCGGGTCAACAAAGTGAGTTGATAAACGCCACGCTGATGAACGATCTCAATGGCGACCGGCCGCGTGTTCAACTGGCGGGCCAGATCCAAATGCCCGTCGATCTCGGCGGGAAGATGCGTCCGCAGATAGCGGACCGGCAGGCCTTCGAGAAACGCGGCGCGCTCCGCCGAAACGCCGGCGGCATCGTGAATGCGGCCCGAGTGCAGCTCCCGCGTCAGCTCTTCGTGAGCCAACAGGTAAACGCGCCAGAGTTGTTCGAGACGCCACGGCGTCATTGCTTCCGGATTCACGGCGCTGATGTCGGCGTAGGTCAACATGGTGAGCAGCTTCAGGCGCTCCACCGCTTCAACGCGCGAGGCGAGCATTTTAGCCGTGGCTCCATCGGAGAGGTCGCGCGAGGTCATGACGCTTGAAAGATCCAGATGCCGGGCGATCAGAAATTCGACGATCGAGCGGTCCGATTCGGGAGCGCCCAGACGGTCCAGCACCGTGCGGGCGATCCTGACCGATTCCTCCACGTGGCTGCCGCCGGAACCCTTTCCGATGTCATGCATCAGCAGCGCGAAGCGCAGAAGCGCGGGCTGTTCGAGCTCGGCGTAGAGTTCGGCAAAGCGGGGATCGGCGATGGATTCGAGCGAGGAAATTGCCACCAACGTATGCTCATCGACGGTGTAGCGATGATAAAAATCGCGGACCACCAGGCATTCGATTTTGCGCCATTCGGGAAGCGCCGCGGCCAGGGTGCCTGCATCCTGCATGGCTTGCAGGCCGAAAGATGGATGCGAAGCCGACAGCAGGCGTTTCCAATCGTCCCAGCGGGTTTGTGGCGTGAACCCGGCAAGCCGGTCCACCGTGTCCGGAGCCAGCCGCAACTTGTGGCGTGCGGCGAATTCGAATAGGCTGAGAGATTGACTTGGCTGCATCGGCGCGCGCAGAAACACCCGATCGTGAGACACCGTGAATTCGGGCGTCGACAATCGCGATCGCCATTCGTAAAAACGGCCCAGAAGAGTCGGGTCCTTCGCTTCCGCCGCTTCAATGGCGCGCTGGATCGCGCGGTCGACTGATCTCGCGTGTTGATAGTACTCGCGCATCAGAGCAGCCGGATCCTGGCTGAGCGCGTCTTGCATGGAGAAGGTAACCACGTTCTGATCGCGCCCGGCCAGCTCGTGAAGACGGATCCGCATCGCGGCCAGAAAAGCAAAGCGCGGGCCCAGGCCGGCGGCGTCGCCGGTGTGGCGGAGAAACGACAGCCAGCGTACGGCTTGCAAATCGCGCAGGCCGCCCGGAGAATCCTTCAGATTGGGCTCCAGGTGATAAATCGTGTTCTGGTATTTCGCGCGGCGGGATTCCGTGAGCGCGACCAGCCGCGGCGCCAGCCACGAGGCCTGCTTCGTGAGAAATGCACGAAACCGGTCGTCGAGCGACTCATAGACGGCCGCGTCGCCGGCGAGGAACCGGCGATCGAGCAGGCTTATGCTGAATTCGACGTTGTCGTCATGCTCCGCCGCGCAATACGCGACGGTCTGCACCGAATGGCTCGGCCGGAGTCCGCTATCCCACAAAGTTTGCAGGAATGCAGATAAAGTTTCGCGAACCGGATCGATCTGTTTCTCGGATTCGACCAGCAGCAGCAGATCTACGTCGGAGTGGGGAAATAATTCGGTGCGCCCGAATCCGCCCACCGCGGCAAGAGCGATTCCGGAAGGAAACTGTTTGTAGAGCGTCGCCGAATAGGACCGGCGAACCAGGTCTTCCACTTCCGCATTGCGCGCCTTGAGGGTCTGCTGGACTTCCTCAGCCGAGCGCAACGCGGGTACTGCCACTGCGTTCACAAAGCCGCTTCCCCACGATCATTATTGCGAATTCGAATCGCCTCCGCCACGTCGAAGACGAAAATCTTGCCGTCGCCGATTTTCCCGGTTCGGGCGGCGGCGACTAATACTCCGATCACCTCTTCCACGCGCGCTTCCGGAAGCACCATTTCGATCTTGATTTTCGGAAGCAGATCCACCTGGTATTCCATGCCCCGGTAGACCTCTTTGTGACCTTTCTGGCGGCCGTGGCCGCGAACCTCGCTGACGGTCATCCCGTCGATGCCGATCGCTTTGATGGCGTCTTTGACTTCTTCGAGTTTGTGGGGCTGAATAATGGCTTCGATTTTCTTCATGGAAATCGTCCTCAGGCCTCGAAATTATAACCTTCTTCGCCGTGCATGCTCAGATCGAGACCCTCGATTTCCTCCTGCGCGTCCGCGCGTATCCCGGTGACAGCATCAACAATTTTCAGAATGACCCAGGTTCCGACGATCGCCAATCCCCAGGCGATGGCAACCCCGATGATCTGGTTCAGTACCTGGCCCCCGTTCCCGTCGACCGCGCCCATCGGCTTGCCGTTCCAGACATCGTTGATTTCCTTGGTGGCGAAGACGCCGGTGAGAATCGCTCCCAGCGTTCCGCCCGCGCCGTGAACTCCAAACGCGTCCAGCGAATCGTCGTAGCCGAACTTGCTTTTCACCGCCGTGACCATGAAATAGCACATGACGCCGGCGGCCGCGCCGATCAGCATCGCGGGGAAGGGTTTCACGAATCCGGAAGCCGGCGTGATCGCGACCAGCCCGGCGACCGCGCCGGAAATGCCGCCCAGCATGCTGGGCTTGCCGTTACCGATCCATTCGGCGACCAGCCACGCCAGCGCTGCTGCCGCCGTCGCGAAATGCGTCGCCACGAAGGCGCTGGTGGCCAGGGGAGACGCTGCAAGGGCGCTTCCCGCGTTGAAACCAAACCAGCCGACCCACAGGAGACAGGCGCCGACCGTGCTCAGCACCAGGCTATGCGGGCGCATCGGGTCGACGCGATATCCCTGGCGTTTGCCCAGATACAAAGCGCAGACCAAAGCCGAAACTCCGGAAGTAATGTGCACGACCGTGCCGCCGGCGAAATCGAAGCAGGGAACTTTGCCGCCCAGCGTCGTATTCAGAAATCCGCCCTTGCCCCACACCATGTGCGCCATCGGGAAATACACGATCAACGTCCATAGGACCGTGAACAGCAGCATTCCGGAGAACTTGATGCGCTCGGCGAAAGCACCCGAAATCAGGGCGGGGGTGATGATCGCGAACATGAGCTGGTAGATCATGAACGTCTGCTGCGGGATGGTGGGCGCGTAATCCGCATTGGCCGCGGCGCCCACGTTGTTCAGGAACAGATATTGTCCGCCCCCGAAAAACGGCGTCCATTCGCCGAACGCGACGCTATAACCGATCACCGCCCACAGGATGCTCACCACCGCCATCAGGACGAAGCTGTGCATCATGGTGCTCAGGACGTTTTTCCGGCGGACCAGGCCGCCGTAGAACAGGGCGAGGCCCGGACCCGTCATCATCAGGACCAGCGCCGCGCTCACCAGCATCCAGGCGTTGTCGCCGGCACTTTGGGCCGATTTCACGGCCTTGTCGAGATCGGCTAAACGTTTTTCGACATCCGCCGGCGCTTGCGCAGAGGCGATGCTACTCAAGAGGAGAGAGAGCGTGAATAGACTTCTCAATTAGAGACTCCGGATTGGGAGAATCCCTAAGTATATTCGAGACTCCCCCGGCCCGGGCGATAAAAGCTTTGATGGGGCTGATTAAAAACTTTGATAACTCTACTTGTCGACCTTGCTAAATCCGGCCGGCAGGGCGAACACTGAGTCCGGGATCGCCGAGGTCGAGAAATTGCTTGATTCCATGGTGGTTTCAAACATTGAGCCGCCGGACCCGCCGGCCGCCCCGCCCATGCGGGCGAGAGCCTGCGCGGCGTAGGCCGCCTGCGGCCCGCCCTGTTTCTGCATTTCCTCGAGCTTGGCTCGCGCCTGGGCCATGCCTTGCTGGGCCTGCGCGGCCTGAGCGTCACTGCCGCCCGCCGCCTTCATTCGCACGGTTTCGAGCACGGGAACGCCGTTCAGGCCCGCCATTTTACGCTGCAGATCGACCATCGCCTTCTGCATGCTCGGATTGCCGCCTTGGGCCATGGCGGCCCACGGGAAACGAGCCATGTTCTTCTGATAGAACGCCTTCATCTCCTGGCCGCCGGGGACGTCGGGAGACACCCAGATGTCCATCTCCATTTGCATCTTCATCCCGGCTTTTTGAGCTTGCGCCATTTCCACCTGGATGGTCATGATCACTTCGCTCGCGTTGAATCCGTTGATGGTCTTGTGCTGGCCGGTTTCCTTGACGTCCGCGCTGATTTCGGCCCCGGTCTGCTGCAAAGTCTGGCCGAGATCGGCAAAATTCTTCACCGTGTAGGTTTTCTGGGCGGGCTGGATGGTCGTGATGGTCTGTTGATCGAAATCCATAATGACGATCCGGTTGCCGGAATCCATCATCATCTTCTGGCCCTTTAAGTAGTGCTTGGTAACCTCGCCGTTCTGGCCCGCGCCGGCTCCTTTGCGGGTGGATGTATAGCTGAAATCGGCCCGCGCGGCGATCGTCATGGCGACCGCCAAGATCAGTAACTTAGAAAATTGCATTACTCCTCCTTTTTCACCCTCTGGTTCACCCTGGTTCACCCTCTTGCTTAATGGTAAGGCAGCGGCACACGCGTCACTCTTCCCGGCCCAATGGGAAGAAGGAAGAGGTCGAGGGGCCGCGGGCGAAACGCTCCTGCCGGGGCGTTTTTTTCTCGCGCGGCGGGACCAGTTTTAACGCCCGTTCCGACGCCGCGGGCTTGCTGGGAACCGCGCTACCCGCTTCGAGCGTCTGCAGGTACTCGGCGAACCGCAGCGGCATCCGCGCGCCCTGCTCCATCATGCGCTGCACGGCTTTCTGATAACGGCGCAGAATCGCCCCGCGCTTGGGACCGGTGAGGGTCCAGCTTTCGATGTCCAGCAGAATTTCGATCTCCCAAGGCCGAAACGTGTGGCGATGCAGATCTCCGCCGAGAAGTTCGCGCAGCAGGCGATTGAACTGAGCCAGCACGGCCTCGCTGTTGGTCAGTTGTGGCATAAACAGTTTCTGGGAGGACATATCGTGCGGAAAGCCTCCAGATTTCAGCAGGCAAACACCTGAGGAGTGCTTAGTTTCTGTAGGCCCGGGAGCTTGATACGCTGGTGTTTCATCTAAGGCTTTGTGGGCCGAGTGGAGATCCGCTTACTGGTGTGCGCGGTTCGGTGTCAGTGATGTGGGGGCGTGGGGGATTGTCGTGCACGCAACTAAGGCTTTGTGGGCCGAGTGGAGATCCGCTTACTGGCGTGCGCGGTTCGGTGTCAGCGATGTGGGGGTGTGGGGGATTGTCGTGCACACAACAGTGAGCGGGAGGCTGGAAGCGAAAGGGAACCTGGCATGAAATTGTGGATCGCAATCGCATTCGCTGCGCCGGTGATTGCGCTCGCGCAAACCGACCTGATCCGCGATCTGGACGTCATGGTGCCGGCGCGCGACGGAGTGATGCTGGCGACCGATATCTATCGCCCGGCGTCGGGCGAGCGGCTGCCGGTCTTGCTGCACCGGACCCCATACGACAAATCCGCCCGCGCGACCGTG
>DATGGL010000206.1:0-16509 GCA_035308605.1 Bryobacteraceae bacterium | reverse complement strand
AGCACTTACGTCTTCTCGGCATCGGCGCCGGTGAACATTCAGCAGGGTACCGTCAACTTCAGCCAGATTTTTTCGGAAAAGAACCGGGTCAACGTCTATTACGCGATTCAGCAGGACTTCCGGCATGAGCCTCCGGCGACCGACGGGAACAGTTTCCCCAATGAAGGCGATCAGAGAGGCGGCCGGCGCCAGTTGTTCAGCCTGAATGAGAGCTGGGTCATCAGCCCGGCGCTGGTGAATGAGGCTCGTGTGGGACTCAACCGGATCCACATCGTTTTCAATCCGGATAACATGACCGACCCGACCACGCTCGGCATCAACGATGGCCGCTCCGGTCCCGCCGGACTTCCCGATATCACCGTTTCGGGCGCATTTACGTTTGGCGGCAGCTCCGGCTTCCCGTCGGGGCGTGGGGACACCACCTATTCTGTTTCGGACACGCTGAGCTGGGTGCGTGGAAACCACACCATTAAGCTGGGTGGCGAGGATCGCCGCGCGGTCTCGAATAACTTTGCGGCTACTCCGGGTACGTTCACGTTTCCCAGCATTACCGCGTTCCTGGCTGATCAGGCGACAGGCTTTACCACTACGGCCTCCAACCGGTCGAACCGTTCCTACGATAACGGCCTCGGCCTGTTCCTGACGGATAACTGGAAGTTCACCAAGCGGCTCACGCTCACGCTGGGCCTTCGCTACGAATGGAATAGCACGCCGACGGAAGCTGGCGGCCGGTACGTGGTATTCGATCCGACCACGGTGTCCCTCCTGCACGTTGGGAGCGGCGGAGGGCCCAGCAATGCCTTTAACCAGAACGCTTTGAATTTCGAGCCGCGAGTGGGCTTCGCGTTTGACCCGTTCGGAAAGAGCCGGACAGTGATTCGCGGTGGATATGCGATCATGGTCGACCAGCCTGGCTTCGGCTTGGTCACTGGACTCGTAGCTAATCCGCCGTACGCATTTCCGGTTTCGTTTTCGCCAAGCGCAGCCGTCCCGTTCGTCAGCCTCGCGAACGCTTACGCACTGGCCGGCGGCAGCGTCGCCCCCACTTCGGTTGCGCATAACTACAAGAACGCCTACGTTTCTGAATGGAACCTGGGAGTTGAGCAGCAGTTTGCCAACGACTTTGTAGTCACCGCCCGGTACGTCGGAAGCAAGGGCACCGATTTAAATGTCCAGCGCAACTACAATCAACTGATCAATGGCGCACGGCCGTATCCGTTTCTTTCGGCGACCAGTCCGATCGATCCGGGCCTGCCGCTTTCCAACATCACCGTGTCCGAGAGTGTCGCAAACTCTTCCTATAACGCCTTATGGGCGAAGGCTGAGAAGCGTTTTGCAAAGGGGCTCCAGTTCACGGCCAACTATAGCTGGTCGAAATCGATCGACGATAATTCGCGCAATTTTCAAGGTGTGGTGATCCAGAACAGCTACAATGTCGCGGGCGACCGCGGGCTTTCGGACTTCGATACCAGGCACCGTATCGTGCTCAACGCCGTCTACCAGCTTCCGTTCCGCGGCAACCGCTTGAAAGACGGCTGGCAGATTTCGCTCGTTGAAACGACGCAGGCGGGAAACCCGCTCAATTTCCACACCAGCAACGCCGCATTCACGGGTCAGGCGTTGCTGCGACCGAGTGTGACCGGTCCGGTCCAGACCGGCTTCATTCCAGCCGTCAACGGAAGCGCGGCAGCGATCAGCTACATCGAGAATCCCACTGTGTTATTCAATCCGGGCAATGCGTTCGGAAACCTGGGCAGGAATGTCGTCATCGGACCCGGATTCTCGAATCTGGATATCGCGCTGACGAAGAACACGAAAATCAACGAACGGTTCACTCTCCAGTTCCGGGCGGACGCATTCGATTCACTCAATCAAACCAACTTCGGCAATCCGGCAACGACGGTACCGTCCGCGACGCTCGGTGTGATTACGGCGACGCGCTATGCGGCTGGAGATTTCGGCACTTCTCGACAGCTCCAGATGTCGATGAAGTTATTGTTCTAACGCTCCTTTTTAGCGGGGGTCAGAAAAAATTCGGCGGCTGCATCGTCAGAAGTCTGGCCACTCTTCAACGCGTTAGCAAGTTGACTTGTTAGCAACGCCACAACAGAAAGCGGTCATCGTGTTGTTATCATCGGAGAGCAATCTCCGTTGAGGAACAAGTTGGAGGACGGCCAAGCCAGCCGCCAGGTATGATCGCCGATCTGCTTCAAACTTTGCTGCCCGACCGGTCGAGCTATAACGAGCTTGCGCCGGACGGGGGCATTCCGCGTCCGCACTGGTCGGCGTTCATCGATTCGTTGCAGGCGATGGGAGCCGAGGAGCTGGCGCATCGCTGGGAACATGCGGAACGCCGCATCCGGGAAAACGGCGTCACCTACAACATCTATACCGAGCCGCAGGGGGCCAACCGCCCGCTGGCGATCGACCCGATCCCGCTCCTGATCGCCCCGGAAGAGTGGCGCTTCCTGGAAGCAGGCATTATCCAGCGGGCGCAATTGCTCAATTTGCTGCTAGAGGATATTTATGGTCCGCGCCGGCTGATCAACAACGGTGACATTCCGGCCGCGGTGCTATTTGCGAATCCGGCGTTTCTTCGCCCTCTGGCGGGAGTTCCGGTTCCGAAGCATTCTTACCTGCATCTGCTGGGCGTGGACCTGGCGCGCTCGCCGGACGGCCGCTGGTGGGTGCTTGCGGATCGCACGCAATCGCCTTCCGGAACTGGATATGCGCTGGAAAACCGGACCATCGTGTCGGACGTTTTGCCGGACGCTTTTCGCGCTTCGAACGTCCGGCGGCTCGCGCCGTTTTTCCGAAAGCAGCGTGAAGTGCTGCTGGGGCTGGCTCGCTCCGATCGTCCGCGCGCGGTGCTGCTCACGCCCGGGCCGTTCAACGAGACCTACTTCGAGCATTCCTACCTGGCGCGGTATCTCGGATTCACGCTGGCCGAAGGGGCCGACTTGACAGTCCGCGACCGCAGAGTCTTTCTGAAAACGGTGGAGGGCTTGCAGCCTGTGGATGTGATTCTGCGGCGCGTCGACGACAGTTTCTGCGATCCATTGGATTTGCGCGGCGATTCATTCCTGGGAGTGGCAGGGTTGGTGGACGCGGTCAGCGCTGGCAATGTCGTGGTCGCCAACGCTTTGGGAAGCGGGGTGATTGAGACTGCGGCGATCATGCCGTTTCTCCCTGGCCTTTCCAGAAAGTTGTTAGGAGAGCCGCTCAAGCTGCCGTCTGTCGCCACATGGTGGTGTGGGCAGGAATACGCGCTGGACTGGGTGTTGGACCATTTGGGCGAGGTGGTGGTGAAGCCGGCGTTCCCACAGCGCGGGATGGAGCCCATCTTCGGCGCGGACCTTGCGAAAGCAGAAAAGCAAAAGATCGGCGATCAATTACGTGCGCGTCCTTACGAATATGTGGCGCAGGAGCAGGTGGCGCTGTCGACCGCGCCGGTGTGGGACCAGGGGCGGCTCTTCTCGCGCTCACTGGTATTGCGTACCTATGTCTTGAATACCGGCTCCGGCTGGGTCGCAATGCCGGGCGGACTGGTGCGGGTAGCGGGAGCGGACGGGCAGGTGGTCTCGATGCAGCGCGGAGGCCGCAGTAAAGACGCCTGGGTTCTGTGGGATGAGCCGGTGGATACCTTCACGATGCTGCGCCCGCGCAACCAACCGGTCCAGTTGCAGCATGCGGTCCCGGATCTGCCGAGCCGCGCCGCCGATCATCTCTTTTGGCTGGGCCGGTATGCCGAGCGGTCCGAATGCATCGCGCGCCTGTTGCGCTGCCTGATGACGCGCGTGCGGCGATCCAGCGGCGCCGAACTAGCCTGCCTGTTTCGCCTCCATGCGTGCTTCGACTCGCATCACGCGACGTTGCCCAAGGATCGTCCGCCTACGGCGCGCGATTTGGAAGACGAACTGATCTCTCTGATGTCAGATGAGGAGCGCCCGGACAGTCTGGCATCCACTCTGGCCGAAGTTCAGCGCGTCGGCGGAAATCTCCGCGAGCGGCTATCGGCGGATATGTCGCGCCTGGTGGTGGCATTGGCCGAATCGGGTCATACGGAAAAGTACATGTTATTTGTGGAGTACTCCGCCGTCCTCGGCGGATGCCTGGAACTGCTGTCCGCATTTTCCGGGATGGAGCGGGAAAACATCACTCGCGGGCCGGGTTGGGTGTTCATGAGCCTGGGCCGCAGACTGGAACGAGCGATGTTTTCCGTGCGACAGCTCCGCGAGATGATCGGCCGGATTGACGAAGAGAGCTGGCCGGTGCTCGAATATCTGCTCGAGGTGGCCGACAGCTCCATGACGTACCGGTCGCGCTACTTCACTACTTTGCAGCCGCTGGCCGTGCTGGAAGTTTTGATGGCGGATGAAACCAATCCCCGTTCGCTGAACTTTCAAATGTCCCATTTGGTGGACCTGTATCGAAAGCTGCCGCGTCACTCGCCGGACGATCTGAAGGCCATCGAACAGGCGATGGCCATGCTCCGCGGAGTCAATCTCGAAACACTCGATTTTCCGCTGCCGGGCAGCGGCCGTGCCCTGGCCAATTCCGAGGGACAATTAGAGCTGGACCGCTTGCTTCGCTTTATCCAGAGTCTTTTGCCGTCGTGGGCCGACAATATCTCGCTCACATACTTTAATCACGCGCGAACCCTCCCCATCAGCATCGGCGGATGACTTACCGAATCGTTCACAAGACGACTTACAAATATAAGCAGCCGGTCTCTTTCGGGACACACGTTGCTTACTTGATCCCGCGCTCTCAGCCGCATCACGCCTGCTTGTCGCATGAGCTGGTCGTGACGCCGGTTCCCGCTTCGCTGAGGGAGCGCTGTGATTTTTTCGGTAACACCTTTGCCTTTTTTACGATCCAGGACCCGCATGAGGAGTTGAAGGTGGAAGCCCACAGCCGGGTGGTCGTCGACGGTCCTCCGGTAAGATGGCCGGACGCCGCGCCTGCGTGGGATGAAGTGGTTCGATCGCTGCCGAGCGATCTTAGCGACGCGGCGCTCGATGCGTATCAGTTCGTGTTCGATTCGCCTCGCGTATCGCCGCGCAAGGAATTCGCGGCGTATGCGGCGCCATCTTTTCCGCCTGGGCGCGTGTTAACCGAGGCATTGCTGGATTTGACGGCCCGTATTCACAAAGACTTCCATTTCGATTCAAAGGCGACCAATGTAAGAACGGCGCCGGAGGAAGTCCTTCGTTCGCGGCGGGGCGTCTGCCAGGACTTCGCCCATCTACAAGTCGCGTGCCTGCGATCGTTGGGGCTGGCCGCCAGGTATGTCAGCGGGTATATCCGGACCTATCCACCCGCCGGGCGGCCACGATTGATCGGCGCAGATGCATCGCACGCCTGGGTATCGGTGTTTTGTCCGGGGACTGGATGGCTGGATGTTGATCCAACGAATAATCTGATCCCGTCGGAGGACCACGTTACCCTGGCCTGGGGACGCGATTACGGCGACGTGAGTCCGGTGCGCGGAGTGATCCTGGGCGGGCGCGATCACAAACTCGAGGTCGGCGTGGATATGGAGCCGGTAGAGTAAGCCGCAGATGGACGCCGATGCACGCAGATAAGATTAAGTCTTTCATCTTTGTGCATCGGCGTGAATCTGCGGCTTGAATGTCCTCTAAAGAGACAACGCCGGCATCGCAACTTCTGCATGAACTTCGTCGGTGACGACTTCGAATTTCCTTAGATGCGCCGATCCGAAGGAAGTTGTGATCGCTGCGTCGGCCGCATCGCGGCCGGTTGCCATCAGAACCCGTCCGATGCGCGGCGTGTTGTGCCGAGCGTCAAAAGTCCACCAGCGGTCTTCGAGATACACTTCAAACCAGGCGCTGAAATCCATTGGTGACGGCACCGGCGGGACGCCGATGTCGCCGAGATAACCCGTGGCATAGCGGGCAGGAATGTTCAGGCATCGGCACAACGTGATTGCCAGATGTTGAAAATCGCGGCACACGCCGACCCGTTCGTTGTGAACTTCAACCGCCGTGCGAGTACAGCGCGCGAAATCGTAACCGAATGTGACGTGATTGTGAACCCAGTCGCATATCGCCTGAACGCGACGCCAGCCGCGCGGCAGCCCGCCGAACAAACGCACTGCCGTTTCCGACAACAAGTCGACTTCGCAATAACGGCTACCTAAAAGATACAGGAGCGTTTCTTCCGGAAGCTGATCGACCGGCAACTCGCGGGCAGAACGATTCACGGCGTCGGGCTCACCAGAATCCTCGACCAAGGTTGAGTTGTACAGCCGGAGTGGGCCTTTATTTGCCAGGAACTTGGTACAGCGGTTGCCGAAAGAATCGATGTACCGGGTAATCGGGACCGCAGGTTCGAGGATTAGTTCGTCCGGTTCGCGAAGATCTTGCACTCGCGATGGGTGAACATTTACCAGTCCGATAAATGGAACGTCGAGCGGAAGCTCGAATCGAATATCGTACCCTAGCCGAATCAGCATGTTCCCTTTCTGCAATCGACGGCTCTTTCCGTGCGACGACTTCAGCAGCGGGATGGTTGCAAGAATAGGACCAGAATCCGGCCAAGTCAAGCCTGACGTTCAGGGTTACGTTAAGCCATTACAGCGGCATCTTCGGTAACCGTTACGGTTACCTCCATGCTCGTGCAGGCTTCCTGCGATCCTTTGTAGGTTCCGCATAACGGCATAACCTGGTCAGGGGACCACGCGACGCCCACGCGGATCAGATTGCGATTGCCGACAATGCTGTTAGTAGGATCGAAATCGATCCATCCGGCTCCGGGCAGATAGACTTGGATCCATGCATGAGTATTCCCGCCGCCATTTCCGCCCGAATCATTCGGTACGAAGATATAACCGCTGACAAAACGGGCGGCAAAACCGAGCGAACGGGCGGCTTCCATCATCAGCACGGCGAAGTCCCGGCAACTGCCGCGGCGGCTCCGCAGGGTCTCGTCCGGGGTCTGCACACCCTTTTCGACGCGTCGCGCATAGGCGAACTGATCGCGAATCCCGCGAGTCATCGAGCGCAGAATCTTCATCGTTCCCGTGCTCGTGTCCGGATCTAGAAACTGGAGCGCCCAATTGCTTGTCTCCCAACTCGGGTAATGAGGCGCGAGCCCCCGAGCGAGATTGGGGAAATCCTCATCCGAATACCGGAACGGATACGTCTTGGCGTAGTCTTCGAGCGGGTATTCGGGAACGGTGCTCTCGAAATGTTCGAGCGTCACGGTACTTTCAAAGCTCAGCTCACGGGTGGTGCCTTCGAAGGCCGCGATCGCAACCGAATTATCGAAAGGATCATGAAGCCAACGCAGATTCGCCGGCTGCGGGGTAATCGCCAGCCGGGTGCGGATCAGCCTGAGATCGTGACTTTCGCGAGGCCGGAACATCATGCGATGCTCGCCCAGACCAACGGGTTCCGAATAGCGATAGACGGTAGAGTGATGTACCGTAAGCAGCGACATCAGGCGGGAAGCTCCGGAATCTCGTCCGTCCAGACCTTGAAACTTTCCAGGGTGTTTGGACCGAACGTAGTTGCGATCGCCACGTCGGATGCGTCCCGTCCACGGGCCATCAAAACACGGGCAATACGGGGAACGTTATTGCGCGGATCGAAGGTGTGCCAGCGGCCACCGAGATAGACTTCCATCCATGCGGCAAAATCTCCGACACCCCATGGCTGAGGAGTGCCGACATCGCCAAGATACCCGGTGCAATACCGAGCTGGAATGTTCATGCAGCGGCAGAAGGCGATGGCGAGGTGCGCATAGTCCCGGCAGACGCCGGTGCGCTCCTGATAAGCCTGCGCGGCGCTCCGCGTGGCGCGCGCATTTTGATAATCGAAGGCGATGTGTTTGTGAACGTAGTCGCAGATCGCCTGAACGCGCCACCAGCCTGGAGCGGTGGACTCAAACAATTGCCAGGCTGTCTCCGTCAGAAGATCCGTCTCACAATAACGGCTGCCGAGAAGAAACACCAGTGTCTCCTCAGGCAGCGCCTCGACCGCATGTTGCATCGCATCCGGCGCGAATTCATCAGGCCGTCCGCTATCTCTGACGATCCCGTCGGCTTTCAGGCGCAGACGTCCGGCCGGCGCGAGCAGGCGATTGCACCAGTTGCCGAATCCGTCGCGATACGCCGTAAAGCCGATCGAAGGATCCGTGGTGAGGTGATCCGGAACCACCATATCGGAGGCTCGCGAATAATGAATATTCACTAGCAGAATCATCGGCACATCTTGGGGACAATGGTAGATGAGCTCGTAACCGACGCGAAGTCGCATGGCGCGTGCCTGCATAGTGAAATGAGTTCGGGCGACGGGGCCAGCCTGCTGGACTTTACCGGAAGCAGCGTGTAACCGATAGTAGCATAAGGTGGTTCGCATGAAACGTATCGTTACCGTCGAAGACCGCGGGAATGCCGCTCCTTATTTGGAAGCCCTACAACTGGCCGGGATCGAGGCCGCTTTCGGAACCTCGCTCGACGGCTCGTCGGGCCTGATGCTCATGGGCGGCGATGACGTGAACCCCGCACGGTACGGCGAATCCCGCCATCCGGAAACGGAAGATCCCGATGACCGGCGGGATGAGCTCGAGTGCGCGCTCATCGCGGAGGCTCTCGAACGCGACCTGCCGATCCTCGCGATCTGCCGGGGAATGCAAATTCTGAACGTGGCGCTGGGGGGAACCCTGCTCCAGCACCTGGAAAATCACCGTCACAAAACGAAGGACAAGAGCGTGAGCGCGCATTGCATCGAGATTGTGCCCGGAACCACCTTGGCCGCGATTGCGGGAGCCGACTTGAAAGCGCCGGTCAACTCACGCCATCACCAGGCGGTGGCACGCCTCGGGCAAGGCTTGATCGTCTCCGCGAAGGATCCGCGCGACGGTGTCATTGAGGCGATCGAGCGGCCAGACAAGCGCTTTGTGGTCGGCGTCCAGTGGCACCCGGAGAATCAAGTTGCGGAGCGAGAATCGATCGCCAGAAAGCTTTTCGATGCGTTTGCGGCGGCGTTAGATTAGCTCCAGGCTCCGGCTGCGCTTCGGAAACCCAGTCTCTGGCGCTCATGGCTCCGTGCGAGCACCGGGCCGCGAACGCGAGTGAGCGGGTCCCGACCCATTGCCCCCATTAGTTCTGCGAAGGTCGAGCGTGAACGGGAATTCGGTGTTCGATTCCTCCGGCGGCAGCGCGATGGGGCCTGGCGTGTGGCCGAGCAAACTGAAGCGGGCCAGGCGGCGGCTTTCGGCTTCCTGGGCGTTGACGGGAAGCTCTTCGTTCGCCCGTCCGCCAGGATGCGAGACGTGATACACGCAGCCTCCAATCGAACGCGACGACCAGGTGTCCACGATATCGAACACCAGAGGAGAATGAACCGGAATGTTCGGATGCAGGCAGGAGGGCGGCTGCCAGGCACGATAGCGGACTCCGCCCACCGGATGCGGGATGCGGCGCCCGTTGCAAAGGACGACATAGCGGTCGCCGACTGTGCCCGTCACTTTGACTTGCAGACGTTCGACAGATGAATCGACATTGCGCGCCGTGCCCCCGCCGGACGCTTCTTCGCCCAAAACATTCCAAGGCTCCAGGGCATGGCGCAATTCGACGGTTACGCCGGCCGCGGTGACGGAACCGATCAGAGGAAAGCGAAACTCAAAGTGCGGCGCGAACCATTCGTCCTTGATCGGATAGCCCGCGCTCCGGAGTTCCTCGAGGATCTCCTGCCAGTCGAGCTCGACAAAATGCGGCAGCATGAAACGATCATGCAGCGAATTTCCCCAATTGATCAGCTTGCGCCGGTACGGCTCTTTCCAAAACCGCGCGATCAGCGTCCGCACCAGAAGCTGTTGCGCGAGGCTCATTCGCGCATGGGGCGGCATCTCGAAGGCGCGCAATTCGACCAGGCCGAGCCGCGATGCGGCAGAGTCGGCCGGATACAACTTGTCGATGCAAATCTCGGTGCGATGGGTGTTGCCGGTCAGGTCGATCAACAGGTTTCTGAAAAGACGGTCGACGGTCCAGGGAAGTATAGTTTCCGTCGAGCCCGGCGCAGGGACCTGGTCAAACGCGATCTCGAGTTCGTACAGCGAGTCCGTACGTGCTTCATCCACGCGAGGATGCTGGCTGGTAGGGCCGATGAAAAGCCCCGAAAAAAGATAAGAAAGCGACGGGTGGTTCTGCCAGAAGCCGATCAGACTGCGGAGCAGGTCTGGTCGCCGGAGAAAGGCGCTATCCGCCGGAGTGGCTCCGCCGATGACGATGTGATTGCCGCCGCCGGTTCCGGCATGGCGGCCATCGAGCATGAATCTTTCGGTGCCGAGACGTGTTTCGCGGGCGAGTTGGTATAGCTGCGTGGTATTTTCGACGAGCTCCTGCCACGACTCCGCGGGGTGAATATTCGCTTCGATCACACCCGGATCGGGCGTCACTTTGATGACGGAGATTCGCGGGTCGAAGGGCGGCGCGTAACCTTCGATGGCTACGGGCAGACGAAGGAAAGCGGCCGTGTCCTCGATGGCAGCGATCAGGTCGAGGTAATCTCTAAGAAATTCGACCGGGGGCAGGAATACGTAGAGGGTGCCGTCGCGTACCTGTGTGCACAGCGCCGGCCGGGATACCCAGGCCGCGGAATCACCCTTCTTGGGAATCTCCCGTTTGCTGGCCGGCTTAGGATTGAGAAACGATGCAAACGCGGTGAACAGGTGAGGCTTGCGCTCGGGCCTCTCGGGAAGGTCTTCGCGGGTCTGGAATGGGTCGGCTTCGAAAGAATATTGAACATCTTCCGGCTTGGTCCACGGAAGCGATTCGAGCGGCAGCCGCAAACCCAACGGCGAATCGCCGGGGACAAGGAATAGCTGCGGCGATGCCGTGAACCACGGCTGGCTGGTCCAGCTCAGCGTTCCCGATGGCGAGGGAACGCGGCGCAACGGAAGCACGAATCCGATGGTCTTGCCGAGGTCCTGCTCGAAAATTCGGGCGAGGCGGGCCCGCTCGACGGAATCTTGGATCTTTGAATCGAGCGGATCCACGTTGACCGGCAGGCGGCGTTCGCGCCACAGGTAGTAAAACGTATCTTCGTAGGCAGACATGATAAACGAAGAGTCCACCTCAAGCCGGCGCGTCAACGCTTCCAGAAAGCGGCGCGCGTCGCTGGCATCGAGCGTTGCTTCGGGCGTCGTTTCGGTCGCGAACAGCGACTGGTCCTCCCAGATGGGAACGCCATCCCTCCGCCAGTAGCAGCTCAGCGCCCAGCGCGGCAGCGGCTCGCCGGGATACCATTTGCCTTGTCCGAAATGCAGCAGCGCGCCGGGCGCGAACCGGTCGCGGAGCCGCAGGAAAGTTTCCATGGACAACTTGCGCTTGTTTGGACCAAACGCCGCAGTGGTCCACTCGGGAGAATTGGCATCGTCGAGGGACACGAACGTCGGCTCTCCGCCCATGGTGAGGCGGACGCCGCCCGCGGTCAGTTCGGCATCCACCCGATGGCCAAGCGCGACGACTTCGTTCCACTGCTCTTCGCTGTACGGCTTGGTGACACGCGGCGATTCGTAAATTCGCCGCACCGACATTTCGTGATGGAAAACCGTGTTGCACGGATCGAGAAGGCCGGAAACCGGCGCGGCGCTGGATGCGTCCGGCGTGCACGCGAGCGGAATGTGGCCTTCTCCGGCAAGCAGCCCGGACGTGGGATCGAGTCCAACCCAGCCGGCGCCCGGGAGAAAGACTTCGGTCCAGGCATGCAGATCCGTGAAGTCGGCGCTGGGGCCGGCCGGACCCTCGATCGGTTTAATATCCGCCGCGAGCTGGATCAGATAGCCCGAAACAAAGCGCGCCGCGAGCCCCAGACGCCTCAGAATCTGCACCAGCAGCCATGCCGTATCGCGGCAGGAGCCGGTACCGAGCGCGAGCGTTTGTTCACAGCTTTGTACCCCCGGCTCCATACGAATCACGTAGCCAATGTCGTTCCGGAGGCGTTGATTCAGGTTAATGAGGAAGTCGATGGTGCGAATGGGTTCTTTCGATACGCTTGCAAGCCAGCGCTCGAGCGCGGGAGTGGGGGGCTCGGTTTCAAGGAACGGCCGTAGCTCGCGAGCGGAGGCGTCATCGTAGGTGAAGGGAGACTTCTCCGCATAAGGTTCGAGGAAGAAGTCAAACGGATTGAAGACGGCCATCTCGGCGACGAGATCAACTTCGACCAAGAACTCCGTGGCCGGTTCCGGGAACACCAGACGAGCCAGGTAGTTGGCCTGCGGGTCCTGCTGCCAGTTCAAGAAATGATCTTTGGGATGGATCTTGAGGGAATACGACAAGATCGGGGTGCGGCAATGCGGCGCCGGCCGAAGCCGCACGACTTGAGGCCCGAGCTTTACTGGACGGTCATACCGGTACTCTGTCTTATGATTAAGCGCGATTTGAATCGCCATAGTTTACTGGCATCGAGGATCCGGCGCACGCGACCGGCTCAAGACGGGGTGAGACCATTGATCACGCGCCGGAGGACCACGCGCCGGAGGACCGCGTGCGGCGGGCGACGGCAGTAACCATAGTATCAACAGACGCTGAAAAATCCGACCTCGCCTTCGGCCTGACCGCGATAGTTTCCGAAATAATCGCGGATCAGACCGAAGGCGGCCGACGCGAATCGCGGTCGCACTGCGAGTGTGAAAGGCCCTGTAATCTGCTGGATGCGGTCATTACAAATTCCTTGTGACCGCTTTATGCGTTCTTTATGCCCGCAGCCTCAGACTGAGACTAGCGTAGGCCAACCGCTTAGGGCGGCAGGCGGCCCCCGAATCATGCTTCAGCGTCCCAGCTCGATCGAGCGCCGTCAAACCTGCTTCTGGGCTGCGGCCACAACTCGTCATGCCCTGATTACCAACGTTTGCGCCAGGCCTCGCCGCCTGGCCTGCGTCTGTTCCCCTGTTGAGAACCAATGGAAACCAAGTGAGGAAGAAAATAATGAATCGCAAGTTAGCAAAGGAAGCGGGTCCTCGAACTCCCTTCGCGCGGAAACGCGCCATGATCGTGGGAGCGACCCGTGGTTTTTCTCGAATCGCATCCTGGGCCCGCGTTGCATGTATTGTAGGATCGCTATCGATTCCGGCGTTCGCGCAGCCGGAGGTCGGACTGGTCGGAGGCGTCACTCGCGATTCTTCCAGCGGGAAGCCCGTCCCTGGCGCGCAAATTATCGCGCATAGCCTGAACAAAGGTACGGATCAATCCACAGTCACGGGAGCGGACGGAATTTTCACATTCACGAAGCTGGAGCCCGGGCTGTACGAAATTGCCGCGACGAAAGAGGGGTTTCGAAACTCTTCGACCCATGTTGAAGTATCGGTCCGCAAGATCGCCCGGGTGGAACTGCCGCTGACGATCGCGGAGGATTTACCGCGTGCAACTCTGAAGCCGGACGACGCTCCGCTGACCGAGAGAGAAAGGCAGATGCTGCTGCGCATCGAACGCTTGGAAGCACGTCTTGAAGCCATGGCGGCCGCCAACACCAACGTCGGAGCTGAGCCTCTGGTGGCTTCCCTGACTCCGGCCGCAAGCGCGGCGCCGGCATCCTTTCCGCAAACCAGCAGGTCGTCTATCGTTCCGCCACCGGCGCCAGTCGCGCCCCCGGACCACAGACTTCCGGAGGCCCTGCAAGCCCCGGATCCCCGGCCGGCTGTCGATACCGAGACGCCATTCGCTTACGGCGACTTCACATGGCTTAACGGAAGCCCGCGCAACAAAGACACCGTGCTCGATACGAAGTTCTTCACTCCGGAAATTCGGTTCGACACACACTACATGGAAGATTTCAATCAGCCGAAGGACCACACCATCGTCGGCTCGACGGAATCGTTCCGGTCCGGCGAAGTCCAGATCGAACAGGCCAGCGTGGGCGGTGACTTCCACTGGCAGGGTGTTCGTGGCCGGATTCTGTTCATGGAAGGTTTGTTCGCCACCACGACGCCGCGGAATGACGCCAGCGCCGGGGTTGGTAATTGGGACCTCCGGGCCGCCTACAAGTATGTCTCGGAAGCGTACGGCGGGTACCACTTCAACGTCAATCACGGGTTGAATGTCGACGCAGGAATCTTCGTGTCGTACATCGGCCTGTTCAGTTACTACAACTTCGATAACTGGGGTTACCAGCCGTCGTACGTGTCGTCTAACACACCTTGGTTCTTCAACGGCGTGCGCGTTCAGTGGTTCCCCACGGCCAAGCTGAAAATCGAACCATGGTTCATCAACGGCTGGCAATCCTACGCGAAGTACAACGGTCACCCGGGCCTTGGAGGACAGATTCTGTGGCTGCCAAAGGAATGGCTCAAGGTGGTTGGGAATCAGTACGGTTTCGGACAGGATAATCTCGGGCTTCCGCACACGGAGCGGATTCACACGGACGATAGCGTCGAGATCCGGTTCTACAACAACCAAACCAAGGATCGCGGCATCTCCAAGATCGCCATGTCGCTTACGGGCGACGCGGGCGCTCAGTATGGTGGAGGACTTTGCGGCACCTGCGCGCCGAGCAAGGGAAAAGAATCGTTTGTCGGCTGGATGTTGTACAACCGCTACTGGTGGAACAAGGATAAGTATGCCATCACGTTCGGTGGCGGGCAAATGAGCAACTACGGACGGTATCTGACGCTGCTGCCGCCGATCAACGGGGCCGACGCCGTGACAGGATCGCCGTACTTCACGGAACTTCCCGGTCAAAAGGCCCACATGTGGGACAGTTCGATTAACCTCCAATACATGCCCAGGCAATACATCACCTGGTGGGCCGAGCTTGGATATCGTCACTCGGATGTTCCGTACTTCGCGGGCCGGGGCGGGGTTACGCCTCCCGGCTTCCCGCTTGGCGGAACGAATGGCGCTCCCGGGCAGTTCGCCTGTATGAACGGAGCGCCCTCCGGAGCCACCGATCTTCCGACCGCGACCTCGAACTGTGGCAGCGTGGGCGGCGTCTGGTTCCCGGACCTTCGGCGCAGTGAAGCGAAGTTCTCGGTTGGCGTGATGGTGAAGTTTTAGCACGAGAAGTTCTAAACAAGAGGACGCGATGCGCAATTTCCTGAAGCAATCGCTCGGTCTGGCGGCGGCCACCGTTTGCCTGCTGGCCGCCGACGGCGTTTGGAAGAGCAAACCAGTCGCCGAGTGGACCGAAGAGGACGCAAAGCAGGTGCTTGCAAAGTCGCCCTGGTCGAAAGAGATCAGAGCCACAATCACGCGACGACTTACTGAGGAACAACTGCGGGAAGGCGGGCAGATGGGACAGCCCCGCGGGATCGGCAACGAAGGGGTCGATCCGAAGGGCAGCGGACCAAAAGTCTCGCCGAATATTTTCGGGGGACCCGGAGGGGACGACCGCAGCGCGCGATCTCTCAATCAGCCGATTACTTTGAGGCTGCGTTGGGAGACCGCTCTCCCGGTGCGGCTGGCGGAGTTGAAAGCGCATGAGGCCGAGCCTCCGACGCTCGAAGGCGACGGCCATCGTGTCGCGGTGTACGGAATCCCGGGTGGCGATTTCAAGGGCGATCCCAAACAGCTCGGAGAACCTCTCAAGCACCTTGCCGCGTTGAAACGCGAGGGGAAGAAAGATGTTCGACCGGTCATGGCCGAGGTGTTCCGCCGGGAAAGCGGCCTGGTGGTGGTCTACCTATTCCCCCCGTCCGCGGAGATCACACGGAAGGATGAGCGATTGCAATTCAATGCTCAGATCGGCCGGATCGTTGTGGCCGAAACCTTTGAACTGAGTGAAATGGAGTTCCTAGGCAAGATCGAACTCTAACATCAATACCGACCGCGAGGAGTCGATCATAGCTGGCGAAAGAGACCCAATATCGTCTTTCCCGAGGGACGGCGTTCAATGCAAACGCAAAACCGCCCCGCCGTTTTGCGTCGAGAACCGTCCGTTGTCAATTTCCACGTTTCCATTAACAATGACGTACGGCATCCCCTCGGGAAAAGAGAGCGGTTTCGTGAACGTCGCTATATCCTGAACTTTGTCCGGATCGAACACCAACAGATCCGCGGCCATTCCTGGCGCGATACGGCCCCGATCATAGAGGCGCAGAAAATTCGCGGGCAGCGAACTCATCTGGCGAACCGCTGCCTCTAACGGGATAACCTTTTCATCGCGAACGTATTTCGCCAGAACGCGAACAAACGATCCGAACGCGCGAGGATGAGCGTACGTAGCGGTGGCGGCGTCCGTCGGCGGCGCATCCGTGCACACGCTCACCCACGGCGTTCGCAGCGCCAGAACCTTTTGCTCTTCATTCATGCTCTTTGGATTCACGGTAACCGAGTCGTGCTGGACCAGATCGAAAAACGCGGACCAGTCATCGGCGCCGCGCATCTTCGCGATCTCTGCGATCGACTTCCCTTCGTATCGCTTATCCAACCCCGGACCAACGCCGACCACGAGAACGTTATCCCAATTCTTGCTGACGTGCCGGTACCAATTTTCCCAATCCGAAGTCGTCTCGACCTCCCTGCGAAGATCGGCTCGAACTTTCGCA
>DATGGL010000205.1:0-18434 GCA_035308605.1 Bryobacteraceae bacterium | reverse complement strand
TGTGGCGGAAGCGGCTGCCCTGCATGTGCTCGTAGTTGACTTCCACGACGAGTTCCGGGCGCACCGGCTCCCACGAGAGATCCTTGCCCTGGCTCCATCGGCTTTGGCCGCCCGGCATACGACGGGGCGCTTCATCCTCCGCGGACGCATGTTCCGCCCATTGCCTCCACGGGTGATTGGCCAGCGCGTCGCGGCGATACGGCGCCAGAAACTCGACGAGTTCTTCGCGCTTCTCCGCCGTGAAACTGGCGCAGACGCCGACGTGCTGCATGGCGCCCGAATCGTCGAACAAGCCGAGCAACAGTGATCCGACGGCAGGCCGCTCCGTCTTCTTGTACCAGCGGAAGCCGGCGACGACGCAGTCACATTCGCGTTCGTGTTTGACTTTCAACATCACGCGTTTGTTCGACTCGTAGGGTCCCGAAACCGGCTTCGCGATCACGCCATCGAGCCCGGCCCCTTCGAAGCGGCGGAACCAATCGGATGCGATGATCGAGTCTCGAGTGGCGGGAGTAGTGTGTACCGGCGGAGCGGCGGATGAAAGCAGCGTTTCGAGCTGCTGACGCCGTGTTTCGAACGGCTCCGGCCGCACATCCCGGTCGTCCAGGCAGAGAAGGTCGAAAAATACAATTGACGCGGGAATTTGCTGCGACAAAAGCTTCACGCGCGACGCGGCAGGATGAAGACGGAGCTGTAAAGCCTCGAAGTCGAGGCCGTTTTCTTTTGCGATCACGATCTCACCGTCCAGCACGCAGCGCGGCGGCAACTGCGCCAGCAATGTCTCGACGACTTCGGGAAAGTAGCGGTTTAGCGGCTTTTCATCCCGGCTCTGGATGTGGATCTCGTCGCGATCGCGGAAAATGAGCGCGCGAAAACCATCCCACTTCGGCTCGAAGATCCATCCTTCGCCGGCGGGGATCTCATCCACTCGCTTGGCGAGCATCGGCAGAATCGGCGGATTGACTGGAAGATCCACGCCCCATGTTATCCCGTGGTCATGCCGCGCGACGGAGCCCATCCGGCACGCGCTATCATTGAAAACACTCCGGGAGGACACTCCGGGAAAACACTCCGGGAAAACAACTCATGAGTCGAATCAACCGCACCGCTTTCGTCCTGTTAAGCGCTACTTTTCTGGCCCGCCTGTCGCCGTCTCTGCACGCGCAGGGTCGCCCGGTCACGCCAGCCGATCAGGCCGCGGGGCAGGCCTGGTGGGAGCACATAAAGGCGCTGGCCGATGACAGCATGCAGGGCCGCCTCACTGGCTCCGAAGGCTATCTGCGGGCAGCGAAATACGTCGTCTCCCAATTCGACGCCATGGGACTTCCGCCAGCCGGCGTAAACGGCTATTACCAGCCCGTGAAATTCGACGTAACTCGTGTGCTCGCAGACAAGTCCTCCGCGGCTTTGCTCATCGACGGCCGCAAGGAACCACTGGTGCTGGGGCGTGACGCGACCCTTGGCTCTCGCGGGACGCAGCCTAAATCGATCACGGCGCCGCTGGTCTTTATCGGATACGGTCTGCATCTCCCGGAAGCAAAATACGACGATTTCGATTCTCCCGAAGTACCCTTCTCGTCGCTGAAAGGGAAGATCGTGGTCTACATCAATGGAGGACCGGGCGACTTATCCGGCGCCCTTAAGTCCTTCGCTCGGACAGCGCCGCTGACCAAGGCGTTGGCGGACGCCGGGGCCGCGGGCTCCATCAGCATCCCCACACCAAAATCGATGGATTTCCCGTGGGATCGCGTAGCCGCCAACGCTTCGCAGCCCGGCATGCGGCTTGCCGCCGATCCGAAGGACGCGGCGGTAGCGGCTCGACATCCCGCGCTTGCGGATTTGCATGTGACCATGTTCTCGGCGACCTTTAATCCGGCCGAAGCGGAAAAGCTGTTCGCAGGGACCGGTCACTCCTTTTCTGAATTGTTGGCATTGGCCGATGCGCAAAAGCCATTGCCGCGTTTTGACTTGAAGAAGAGCCTCGCCGCATCGGTGGCCACCGAGAATACCGCCGTCGAATCGCCCAATATCGTCGCCAGGCTGGAAGGCTCTGATCCTTCTCTGAAAAATGAATACGTACTGGTCTCCGCCCATCTTGACCACCTGGGAGTGTCCACACCGAATGCCGTTTTCGCCGGAGCCATGGACGACGCCTCCGGAGTTGCTTCGGTGCTGGAAGTCGCGAAGAGTTTCAGCAAGAATCGGGAGCGGCCGAAACGCTCCATGCTGTTTGTGATCTTTACCGGTGAAGAAAAGGGGCTGCTGGGTTCACGCTACTTCGCCGGACGTCCGACGGTGCCGGAAACCGCCATCGTCGCCGACCTGAACCTCGACATGTTCATGCCGATCTTCGCCCTCAAGAAACTTCACGTTCAAGGGCTGGTGGAATCGACGCTGGCGGACGACGCACGCGCTGTTGGAGCCGCGCACGGCATCGAAATCGCCGCCGATCCCGAACCGGATCGCAATTCGTTCACCCGCACCGACCAGTACAGCTTCGTACAGGCGGGCGTCCCTGCCCTCGCCATGAAATTTGGCTGGATGGCGGGTTCACCGGAGTACAAGGCCTGGCGCGATTGGCTGGCGCATCGTTATCACTCGGTCGAAGACAATCTGTCACAGCCGGTAGACACCGCGGCGGCCGCACAGTTCGATTCGTTTCTAGCCGATCTCGCAAGGCGCGTGGCGAACAGCGCCAGCCGTCCGCATTACGTTGAGTCCAGCTTCTTCCATCGTTTCGAGAAATAAACGCAGCTAAACCGGCACGCCCGCCATCCTGGCGATGGCTAACGCATTCGTCTCGTTCGTAACCCCCGGCTTCAGCCTGTAATCGAAGTCCATAGGATCCCGGCCGTCTCGCGATCCCATATGGACGTTGACACCGCGCATATCCTCGGCCTTCGCGATCTCAGTGAGTTCCAGGTCGTGCGTCGACAGAACTCCGATCGCTCCCCGATGAACGAGCGTCCGCACGACCGCCTCGCCGGCGACGCGCCGGTCTCGCGAATTCGTGCCGGAGAAGATCTCGTCGACGAGAAACAGCACCGGCTTCTTCGCTGCTACTTCGATGGCCAGACGCAACCGGTCCACCTCAGCCAGAAATTTCGACTTCCCATTCTGTAACGAGTCAACAATCGACAGCGATGCAAAGATCGAAAGGTTTGACAATCGGAGAGCTCCGGCCCGAACCGGCGCTCCCGCCAGCCCGAGCACTGCATTTAATCCGATAGATCGAAGCAGGGTACTCTTCCCGGCCATGTTAGACCCGCTGACTATATAGAACGATGCTCGATTGCCCAACTCAATGTCGTTTCGGACGCATGACTCTTCCGGCAATAGCGGGTGGCCTAACGCCCGTGCCTCAAAGCAAGCCTCGTCGCTTACCAACTCAGGGAAAGCGTTGTCCGGATTCTCATATCCATAACCTGCCAGCGCGTTCAACGCTTCGAACTCCGCCCAGGCCTCGAGCCATTTCTTCAATGCCTCGCCATGCTGCACGCGCCATTGCTCGATGGCAACACACAGTTGCGTACCCCCGAGTAGCACTCGCGAGACTAAATAGAACCATTCCTTGTCGCGCTGCGCCAGCGCGCCGAGCAGACGTTCCAGCCGTCGAATTTTCGCCGAAGCGCTTCGCACCTGATCGGCGAGCTGCCGGAGTTTGACGGATTGAAACTGCTCCCCTGTGAGGACCTCAAAACCCTCCCGCAGCACGCCCGTTTCGAGCGCAACCGGGCGCACCCAGTCAACCATGCGATTCACACGGTCGCGGAAGAACCAGCCGACCCCAGCGTGGAAGATCACAAGCATGCCAATCAGGATGGCAAGAGGAGCCCAAGGTATCAGTGCGGCGTAGCCCACCAAAAGCAGTCCGGCCAAGAGCCCCGATGTCATCGCCGCCGCAATGGGGAGATATAGAGGAAACGAGAGCGTGTCGGAATTGAGCCAGTCTTCGAACGTCGTCCACTTGGACTCGACGAAATCGAATTCGCCCAACGTCGCGATTTTTTCACGAAGGTCGACTCGTCCACGCAGCTCTCGAACGGCTTCCTGGCGCATCAAGGTCTCTTCGAGAGCTGGAGCTACAAGCAGATAGTTCGCCAGTCCCCGCTGTCCAATGGACGTGCGCGTGACATTTAATAGTTGGAAAAGCGACCCTTCGCCGAAAATAGTCAAGTCTCGCGCATAGACGTGGTCCGGGTCGTCGAAAATCTCGCCCGATGCCTTGGAACCCGCCCAATCTCCATTTACCCGCCGGACAGCGCGGTCATAGAAAAGTTTCAGACGCCAGATCCGGGATCTGGCCTGACGAGTCTTTTGGAGCCGTTGAGCTGACATGGCCGCGATCGAGATCGGCAGCGACGGCCAGAGAATGGAGACCTGACCGCGAATGGCATAGAGGCTTAGGGCGAGAAAAAGGCCAATCGCGATCGTCAGGACCGTGGCAGCCAGCGCATGCGGCAATCGAAGTTGTTCGATACCTAGATGTAACTGACGTAGTCTTTCTTCGTATTGGATGACAACGTCGTGAGCAGTCACGTCACCATGCTATCGCTGCTGTTCGGCGAGAATCGCTTTGAACATAGCTTCCTGCATGTCGGATTCGATATGGCAGCCCGAAGGATCGATGAAAGGATTCGGCGCGCCGGGTTTGAGCTTGGCGTACTTATCCGCCATTCCATACTCGGACGGATGATCGCCAAGCGGCACGTCACAGGGCAGCGTGCGAACCACGGCGAAGGAGTGGTCGAATTCGGCGATGACAGGCGGCGTCAGCACCTCAGGCGAGCGCAGGCTGGAATAGAAAACGACCTGGTAAGTCTTCCCTGCCTCCGTGACAGGCATGGTCCACGCGGTTGCGCCTCGGGTGTGCCCGGCTGTCAGATGCGCGGTGAGCGTTGCGCCGCCAAGCGTCACTGTATCGCCATCGTGGATGGTGCGGTCCACCGGATGCTCCTTCCCGCCCGGTTTGATGGCCTTGAGAGCGGGGATATCCTCAGCCATCGAAACCACCTGCGCGCCGGTCAGTTCCTTAACAAGCGCGTCGCCCTCCATGTGGTCGCCGTGCGCGTGGTTGCCGAGCAGAATTCGGGTGTCTGAGAATTTGAACCCGAGCTGCTCCACTGACTTTTGGATGGTCCGGACGTTGCGCTCGTAAGTGCTGTCGACAAGGATGTTTCCCTGCGGCGTGACGATGAGAAACGCACTCAACGTCTTCAGGCCGACATAGTAGACATTGCCGATGATTTTGTGCGGCGGGAAAGCCGTCGTCTGATCTTCGGGAGCGCCCATATTGCGGGCGAGGATGGATCGAGGCGTGTAGGTCTTTCCCTGCGACGTAACCGACGGGTGGTCCGGGGCATTCTGAGCCAATGCTGCCGTGGCGCCGGCGAGAAAAACGAATAGCTTGTTCATAGTCTAAACATCCCCCGTTCCACTCTTGCGCATCACCGCCGGGACCGTCATATCCGGACTGAGTCTCGGTCGTCGCGTGTGCCATTGCGTCGCTTTTTCGTAAGCGTTGGCCAGAGCCAGAACCTTCCCCTCGGAAAAGCGCGGACCCGCGATCATCAGGCCGATGGGAAGGCCGCTCGCCGAGAATCCGCACGGAATCGAAACCGACGGAATTCCAAACGTGTTGAACGGAACACAATTGGATGTTTCAAAAGGCTCGCGCCCGGGCTCCACATTCTCTTCGCGCGCCAGCGCGTCGTTGATCGTGGGGGGCAGAACCCGCATGGTCGGCAAAGCCACCAGATCGTAATTCACAAACGAGTCATCGATAATCTTGCGCAGGCGCTGCAGCTCCCACTGCGCGTTTATGTAGTCGACCACCCGGGATGAGCAGTTCTCGCTCGCAACGTCGTTTAATCTTCGATGAACGGATTCGATGGTACGCCGCTGATTGAGCGAGTAACCGGCAGCTTTGCGCTGATACCACTCCCAGTGGAATGCCTCGATTTCTCCATCGAAATACGCCCGCGAGTACTTTCCGGGCGGCGGCAGGTGCATATCCTTGACGCTCTTCGTCAGTTTCGTAAGGACGCTAATCGCTTCCTCTATGGCCTTCCCGGTTTCCTCGTCCAGAAAATCGAAGAAGGGCGCTCGTGGTATGCCCAGACGAATCACATTGACCGGCTGCTTCAAAGCCGCCACGTAATCCTCCTTGGCGTGTTCCACGCTCGCGACATCATATTTGTCGTATCCGACCATCGCGTTCAAGAGCATCGCATTGTCTTCGACCGTTTTGGTCATCGGACCGCAATGATCGAGCGAATAGGTACGTGGGATAATTCCACGGATCGATACCAGCCCGTAAGTGGGCTTCAGTCCCACGATGCCGCAGTAAGCAGCCGGCATCCGCACGGAGCCGCCCGTATCGGTTCCCAGCGCTCCCATGGTCATGTCCGCGATCACAGCGGCCGCCGAGCCGCCAGACGAGCCCGCCGATATTCGATCGAGCGCCCAGGGATTTCGGACCGGCCGGAAATATGTCGAAACGGAAGATCCTCCCATCGCAAACTCTTGCAGGTTCGCTTTGGCGAGGATAATCGCGCCGGCTTCCTTTAACCGCCGCACAACGTCGGCATCTTCGTCGGGAAAACGGTCATCGAAAACGGCGCTGCCTCCGGTAGTGCGGGTCCCGGCGGTATCGATATTGTCCTTAAGCGCAATGGGGATGCCATGCAGAGGGCCCCGAAACTTCCCGGCCGCGGCTTCGGCATCCAACTGCCCCGCCTGCGCCAAGGCCTCGTCGTGCATCAGCGTAATGTAGGCGTTGACTTTCGAATTGTAGACTCGCGACCGCTCAATACACGCCTCGGTCAGTTGCTTACAGCTAATTTCCCGGGAATGGATCTTCTTCGACGCTTCCGCGATCGTAAGCCTGGCGAGCTCCATCGAGTCGGCGGCGGAGGCCGTGGATCCGCCCGACGCGGCAAGCGCACCCGCGGCCAGCATTAGGAAATCCCTTCTCTCAAGCTCACCTCGAGCAATGTCACCTCGAGGCGGAGTACGGGGCTGCGCCGAATCCGGTCGTTCCGTCATTTTCATTAACCTCCTTTTGGGAAATAGGCAAGTCAGGCTTCAAATGCCATTCGGGGCGGTTTGATAAGCGTGGGCGAGCGCCAGGGACTCGGCTTCGCCATAGATCTTACCAGCAAAGCGATACCGGCCGCGGAGCGTTATTGTTAGGAGAAGCCTCCGCCTGGAACGTGGCATCCGTGGATGAAGTACATGAAGAACATACGCTAGGCTTAGGAGTACAATCTGAGCGGGCGGTTTATGAAAGAGGTGCTTCCATGAAGGACTCAAAGCGATCGAGCCGCCGCCAACTGCTTCGGGTCGGAGCTGCAGTCGGCGGAGGGCTGCTCGCCAGGCGCGGGGCGTTTGCACAGCAGGACGCGCCGGGCCAACTGGGCATTCCACTCGGTCCGTACGGCGAACGGTCGCCCTATGAGAAAGCGGTTCGCTGGAGGCGCGACACGAAGACGCCGGAAACCGGCTCCAGTTTCACACCTCTGCAGGATTCCGTCGGAACGCTGACGCCCTCCTCCCTGCACTATGAGCGGCATCACGCGGGTATACCGACCATCGATCCGGCCCAGCACCGGCTGGTAATCCACGGGATGGTGAACCGGCCAATTTCCTTGACCGTGGATGAGATCCGGCATTTGCCGTCAGTGACGCGAACATTGGTCCTCGAATGCGGAGGCAACAGTGGATCGGAATGGGCCGCCAAGACCGGGCCCGACGTACAACGCAGCTACGGGCTGGTCAGTTGCAGCGAGTGGACCGGCGTTCCGTTATCGCTACTGCTCAATGAAGCGGGCGTCCGGCCCGGCGCATCCTGGGTGATCGCCGAAGGCGCGGACGCGTGCCGCATGGAGCGAAGCATCCCGATTGCGAAAGCGATGGACGATATCCTGCTCGCCTACGGGCAGAACGGCGAAGCGATCCGCCCCGCGCAGGGATATCCGCTGCGCCTGATTATCCCCGGCTGGGAAGGAAACGCGAACGTCAAATGGCTTCACAGTCTGAAGCTGACCGATCAGGCCTATATGGCCCGGGACGAGACCGCGAAGTACACGGACCTGATGCCGGACGGCATGGCGCGCATATTCACCTACCAAATGGAGGCGAAGTCGGTGATCACGTTTCCATCCGGCGGCGAGACTTTGCCGGGCTCCGGTCTTTATGAATTGACCGGCTTGGCGTGGTCGGGGCGCGGGAGAATCGATCGAGTCGACATTACGCTCGATGGAGGCCGCAGTTGGGTGAAAGCGCAACTTCAGGAGCCGCGCCTCCCTATCGCCTTTACCCGCTTCCGATTGCCCTGGCGATTCGATGGGCGCGAAGCTGTAATCGCCTCGCGCGCCGTCGACGAAACAGGGTATGTCCAGCCGACGCGCGAAGATTTGATCGCCGTGCGTGGGACCAATTCCGCGTATCACTTTAACGGAATCAAGTTTTGGAAGGTGCAAGCTGACGGAACTGTGACCAATGTGGAAGCTTAGCCTGATCATTTTTGCCGGCGCGATCGCCGCGCAGTCGCCGAAATACGGCGTAGGCCGGCCCGCAACGCCGGAGCAGATCCGAAACTTGGGCTCGGCAATTGCGCCGGATGGGACCGGGCTTCCTGAAGGCTCCGGGACCGTCGCGGCGGGGCGCACGGTGTACGCCGCCCGATGCGCCAAGTGCCACGGCGAAAAGGCCGAGGGAGGAATCGGTCCGGTGCTGGTCGGCGGACAAGGCACTCTGAGCACAGCAAAGCCTCTGAAGACCGTCGGGAGCTTTTGGCCGTACGCAACAACGGTCTGGGACTACACCAATCGGGCGATGCCCTTTGATCAGCCAGGTCTGCTGAAACCATCCGAGGTTTACGCGGTCGTTGCGTACATTCTGAACATCAATGGCATTATCGGAACCGATCAGGTGATGGATGCCAAGAGTCTTCCCAAAGTGAAAATGCCGAACCGCAACGGCTTCGTGGCGGACCCGAGACCCGACGTCGGAGACAAGACCAGGCACTAACGCCCACGCTGCACACGCCTGTAGTTGCAACGGGCGAACCGGTTAACAGCCGCCGGTACCTGTTTCCGTTCCCACTGCTCGAGTGCGATAACGCGCTACATTTCAACACTGCTACAAGTCGATCCACCGGGCCCAACCTCGATCCCCAGGCCGTCGAGAGGATATAGTACGGTACTCAGTTGCAACTCATTTGCTGATTTCTATTGACACGATTTGGCTCGTCTCGTAATATGGACCAAAGCGGTCCGATATAGAGTGCAGACCCGATTTCAGGGTCTGCCGGAGTAGTCCAGCGGGCGATGGCAAGACTAGGGCGCGTTCCGGTGGTTTGTATTTATGCGACTCAGTCGCAAAAACTATGGCCCCTAGTGGACGCAATTGGACCTGTCGAATATTGGGTGAGGAGGCGGAAGAGAAAACAGCGCTGGACGGTTGCAGGGTCCCCACGAATCACTTTTGGCGAAGCATCGTGAGGACCCACGAATCGACAACACGAGGTTGGCGATCTCCTCGATTATAGTTCCGCGCGTTCGAACCTCCCAAACGAATTTTCAGTGGCCGAGCACGTCAGGAGAACCGCGAGATGAGGATCAAGTTCAAGACCGGGAAGAAGAAGACGCAAACGAGTTGGCCCACGGCCTATCGATGGGCTGCCGTGGGAACCTTGGTTGCCTATTCCGCCGGTGGAAGCAAGAATCTGGGCATCGCGAGAGCGCAGGATGTGGCGCGGCCCGGCTCGGCTCGCGGCTCCGTCGCTCAAACACAAGGTGCGCAGCCGGCCCGCCGGTTTGACATCCCGGCGGGATCGCTCGATTCGGCACTGGCGGCGTTCGAGCAGATCACGGGAATCAAGGTGAGCGAGTCGAAGGAAGGTATTCGAAGTCTCTCTTCTCCCGGCGTAACCGGCCTCTACACTCCGGAACAGGCCCTTCAGAAGCTCCTGACGGACACCGGTCTAACCTATCGCTTCACCTCCGCCGAAGCAGTGTCCCTGGATCTCAAGAGCGTCGCGACATCGGTCGAGGTCACCACCAGCGTGGAGGCGCTGGCGGCATCGCCCAAGTATTCCGGCGCGGTTCTGGACACACCGCAGACCATCTCGACGGTTCCTGAAGCGGTAATGCAGGAGCAAGGCGTTACAACCTTGCGCGACGCCCTGCGCAACGTGGCGGGCATCAGCCTTGCCGCGGGCGAAGGGGGTTCGCAGGGCGATAACCTGACCATCCGAGGCTTTTCGGCACGCAACGACCTGTATATCGATGGCATGCGGGATTTCGGCAGCTACTATCGCGATCCCTTCAATATGCAAGAGATCGAAGTACTGCAAGGCCCTTCCTCGGTAACCTTCGGCCGCGGCTCGACCGGCGGAGTTGTAAACCAGGCGACCAAGACCCCCGGCATGACTGGATTTATCTCGGGCAGCATCAACGTGGGGACGGATCTGACACGCCGGGGAACGCTCGACATCGACAAGCCATTCGCTTCTCACGCCGCGTTCCGCCTGAACCTGATGGGCAACATGAACGATGTCGCCGGGCGCGACATTGCCGAGAATCGCCGGTTTGGAATCTCTCCGTCACTCGCGCTTGGGCTCGGCACAGCCACTCGCTGGAGCTTCAATTATTTCCATCAGAACGCGGACGACACTCCGGACTACGGCATTCCGTGGCTGTTTAACGGTCCTGCTCCGGTGAATCGAACCAACTACTACGGCTTTCAAAACGGCAATTTTCTGCGCACCTACGACGATATCGGCACGGCGAGGTTCGAGCACGATTTTCATCGCAACATAACCGTTCGCGATCAACTCCGCTACGCCAATTATGAGCGCGACGTTCGCATCACGGAACCCCAGATCTTCTCTTCCGTCACTCTCGCCGCGCCGACGCTCGGCACGCCGCTCAGCCAGTTGATTGTGAACCGAAACGAGCTGTCCTCGAACAGCGTGGAGGCGCTGATCGACGAACAGTTGGACGTCACCATGAAATTCAATACGGGATTTCTTCATCACACCCTGGTCACCGGCATCGAGGGCACAAAAGAAACCTCGGATCCCGTACGGCCCAAGTGGACGAACGTACCTTACGCCAGCCTGTTCAATCCGGACCCGTATCAGACGTTCTCCGGGACACAGACCATCTCATCCGATGTCCACACCACGGCTCTCAGCGCCGCGGCTTATGTGCTGGATACGATTCAACTCGGCAAGATGTGGGACCTGACCGGAGGATTTCGATGGGATCGTTTCGACACGGCCTACACGCAACAGGTCGCCCCGGCGTCGGCGTTCAACCGCGTCGATGAGATGCCGAGCTGGCGGGCCGCGCTGGTCTTCAAGCCCCTCCCCATCGGCAGCATTTATTTCGATGCGGGGACTTCGTTCAATCCGTCCGCCGAGTCATTGTCGTTAAGCGCGGCGACGGCCAATCTTCCGCCGGAGAAGAGCCTTACTTACGAACTGGGCACGAAATGGGATGTCGGAAGCAGACACTTATCCCTTCGCAGCGGGATATTTCGCACCAACAAGTACAATGCGAGAGAGCCCGACCCCAACAATCCTTTGCTGAATGTTCTGGCGGGCGGCCAGCGCGTGGATGGGGCCGAATTCCAGGCGCAGGGCCATCTGACCAGCCGGTGGGAGCTTCTCTCCAGTTTCGCCTACCTCGACAGCAAAGTCGTGAGTTCCAACTACTATCCGGCCGCCATCGGATATCCGCTGGCGAACGTGCCGAAATACACGTTCAACCTGTGGACGGAGTATCGTCTGCCCAAACGCTGGGAAGTCGGATCGGGTACCAATTATGTATCGAGCCGCACGGCCAGTTCGACGGCGCCGCTCGACCCGGCCACCGGTCTGCTGAAGGAGCTCCCTGGTTATTGGGTGTTCAACGCGATGGTCAAAAAATCTATTAACGAACACTTCGATGTCCAGGTGAATGTGAACAACATCGCCAATCGTTACTACTACGACCAGCTTCATCCGGCGCACATCGTTCTCGGCGCCGGCCGTTCCGCCCTGATCGGCCTGAAGTTCAGGTTTTGATTCGGGAGATCCAAGATGCTTTTGTCTGTTCCCGATGTATTGACCGCCGATAACGTGCTGCACGCCCGGCTGCTGTTGAACCAGGCGGAATGGGTGGACGGCCGGGTTACCGCAGGTCACCAGTCCGCTCGCGCGAAGGACAACATGCAACTGCCGGAGGGTTCGCCCGTCGCGCGAGAACTCGGCGACATGGTCCTGACGGCGCTGGAGAAAAACGCGCTGTTTGTCTCGGCTGCCTTGCCATCCAAAGTTTTTCCGCCGCTATTTAATCGCTATGAAGGTGGGCAGGCTTTCGGAACTCATGTCGACAACGCCATCCGCCAGGTGACGGGGACGCCGCATCGCCTTCGGACGGATCTTTCCGCCACGCTCTTTTTCAGCGGACCGGACGAATATGACGGCGGCGAACTGGTCATTGAAGACACCTATGGAACGCATAGCGTAAAGCTTCCGGCGGGCCATATGATCTTGTATCCGTCGACCAGTCTGCACCACGTGCGGCCGGTGACGCGCGGCGCCCGCATCGCGTCGTTCTTCTGGATCCAAAGCATGATTCGCGATGATGGCGAGCGGACCTTGCTGTTCGACCTGGACGTCGCGATTCAGCGGCTCAGCGCCGAACGGCCGGATCACCCGGCGGCGGTTCAATTAACCGGCGTGTATCACAACCTGGTCCGGAGATGGGCCGACGTTTAATTATTTATGAGCCTGCGAAAAGCGCTGTTTTGGACTCACCTGGCCGCGGGATGCGTCGCGGGAATCGTAATCCTCGTTATGTCCGTGACGGGGGTGCTGCTTGCGTATGAGCGCCAAATCACGGCATGGGTCGATCGCGGATTCCGCTCGGCTCCGCCATCCCCGGGAACGAACCGCTTGCCGATCGAAACATTACTGGAAAATGTCGCGACGCGGAATCCGGGGCTGCCCTCGGCGATCACCGTCCGGTCGGATCCGGCCGCGCCCGCCGAAGTAGGCTTTGGCCGCGATCATGTGTTCCTGGTGGATGTCTACACCGGCGACGTGCTTGGCGAAAGCTCTCCTGGAGCCAGGTCGTTTTTCCAGAAAGTCGAGAACTGGCATCGCTGGCTGGGCGCAAGCAACGATCATCGCGCGGCCGGCCGGGCGATCACCGGCGCCTGTAATTTCGCGTTCCTGATTCTTGTCGTTACCGGCCCTTTTTTGTGGATGCCGCGCCGATGGTCATGGCAAAACATCAAGAATATCTCGCTTTTTCGCGGCGGCTTGTCCGGCAAGGCGCGCGACTTCAACTGGCACAACGTGACGGGAATCTGGTGTGCCGTCCCTCTATTTCTGATCGTGCTGAGCGGGGTTGTGATGTCGTATCCGTGGGCGAACAACCTGTTGTACCGGCTGACCGGCAGCCAGGCCCCTGTTCCTTCCGAAGCGGGCCAACGCCAGACGAAGCAGGGCGGCCGCCCGCGCCAAGGTGAGCGAGCGCGGCGTGGGGAACCAGCCCCGGCGAACGCCGCGGGACTCAACCTGTTATGGGGTCGCGCCGAACAGCAGGTTCCTGGCTGGCGGAGTGTGACGTTGCGTTTTCCACCATCCGGCCAAGGTCCGATGACGTTCGCCATCGATACAGGTAATGGAGGTCGGCCGGACCAGCGGTCCCAGCTTACGCTCGACGCGCGCACAGGAGATATCGTCCGCTGGGAGCCCTTTGCGAGTTACAACGCGGGCCGCCGCCTCCGCGGGTGGTTTCGTTTTCTTCACACGGGTGAAGCCGGCGGGATCGCCGGCCAGACCATTGCTGGAATTGCGTCCGCCGGCGGTGCGTTGCTGGTTTGGACCGGGCTCTGGCTCGCTGCCCGGCGCTTGCTCCGGTGGAAAAAGCGGAGCCGGCTTGCGCCGGAATCCGCGGACAAGAATCAAGCCATGACGGTCAGCTCATAAGCCCGAGAACCCGCTTCGTGGCGCGGCCCGGTGCCGGCCATCGATGACGTCAGGCTGCAACTTCGGTCGACGTAATCTCGTACTTGAAGTTCTCCGGGTCCAGGCTGTCGATTCTGCCATCGCCTGTTTCCGCCTGCGGATACATCAGAAACCCAACCGGCGTACCCGCCGACTTCGGCAAAGCAACGTCGTGGGCGAAATTGTACGCCATCCAGTTCATTTCCCATGAACCGAACAATCGAGCGCGGGCGCTCTTGACCATTGGATCGTCCAGACGGCGGTTCCCCGGCGGCTCCTCCAGGACCACCTTCCGGACATCGGCTGGATCTACCGGCACCCAACCCAATCCGGAAATGTAGACTTCAGCGCGGCAATGCTGCGCCTTCGTAATGTTTTCCGTTGCAGCGCCCAGGCTCTTGTATCCCAGTTCCGATTTGGCGGCGCGGATTCCGTAAACGTCGCGCGCAGGCAGCCCAGCGGCGCGCGCCAGACCGACGTACAAGGCATTAAGGTCGGCGCATTTTCCGCCCAGGTCCTTTGACTCAAGCATGAAGCGGATGTTGCCGAGACCGCAGCCGCGCGTTTTCGGATCGCGAAACGTGTTGTCTACGATCCACTCATAAATCGCGCGCGCTTTGTCGAGATCGGTCTTCGCGCCTTTGATGATTTCAGCGGCCGTTTCGCGCACGATCCCGTCGGTTGGCAGGAGCCTGGTCGGGCGGCAGAAATGTTCCAACTCTGCGCGGGGTGCGTCCGTCGATCGGGTCGCAGCAAGGTCCACGGCGTAATTCCTGGTCGCAACCCGGCTGGTCAACGTCAGGATGGGCGGGGTGCCGGCAGGAAATTCGGCCGTGACTATTCCCATTGCATCCGCTTTGACTTCGGTAATGCCCGACTTGCCGCCCTCGGCGTGAAAACTGTTGGATAGGGTCTTTTGAAATGGCGTTTCTCCCACAAGCGCGGCGGGAAGCCATATGCGCGTAGGCCCGGACGGCTTCAGAACCTCCACGCGCGTCTTAATTTCAAAGGTTCGCCAGCCATCATCGGCAACCGCGCGCCCGCGATTCGAAAAAGGCCAGGCTCGCAGAGGCGGCGCCGGCGGATCGGATAAAGTCTCGGCGGTTCACAAAGGTATTTTAGCCCAGCGTTAATACCGACTCCGATCGATCAGGCCGCGGCGCCAACCCTGAGCTATCCGCAGGCGTTGAGCAGCTCGGTATAGGCACTCAAGTCCGCGACGATCAAATCCGGCGTTTTTGCGGCGTCATCCCATCGCCGCAAGGCTACTGCGTCCTGTGCGTTCGGATTTTGTTCGAAACGGCGCGCCTGGTCCGCGGTAAACGGCCCGCCTTGCAGCTCGAGGCTCTGGATCGACGAAGGTGAGAGCTGACCCAGATAGGCAGGTTCGACAAAGCACAAATATCGCTTTGCATCGACGTGCAGCCGTACCGGGCCGCTAATCTCGGGTCCAAATCGCGACCGAAGCCAGGCTTCTCCGGCCAGTTCGTGCCGTCCGTCTATGCCGTGTCCCGCGATGTCCTCAGGCAGCCCATGAAGAAGATGTCCGATGTCGTGCAGGAGCGCCGCGACCACCAGGTGCGGCGCGGCCCCGGCTTGTTTCGCGAGTGCGGCCGCCTGCAGGGAGTGTTGGAGAATCGACAGGCTTTCTCCAAAGTACAATTCTTCGCCCCGCTGTTTGAAGAGGTCCCGTACTTCGTCCGCTACGCTCATGCTTCACTCCGCTGGACCGCGCGTGGTTGCTGCAAAAAATAATGCCGGCCGCGATGCTCGATAGAAATGCGACGCCGGCAAGGAACACGAAGGCTCCTCTCCAACCCCAGGTTACCGAGATGCTAGCCACGTTGGCGCCGGCGAGGACTCCGCCCAGATAGCCAATTCCGTCAATGAATCCGGAGGCCGTGGCGCTGCCTTGTTTCCCGCCGAAATCGAGCGACATCGCACCCGGCGAAATAGGAGTACGGTCCGATCATCAGGAAGCCGATAAGCTCCGTGAGCCATACCGGGCCGGTCGGTTATTGAAAATCCACCCACGCCAGCGCCAGCAGTGCCACTCCCGTGAACATCAGCCCGTAGAAAACGATGGTGGCCCGGCCTCAAGCCGATCGCTGAGAAAGCCGGCGGCGGAATAAAAGACGCCCCTCCAACCGAATCCATGCGCAATCAGACGGCCGGCGCCCGGAATCGCTGACGCATTCTGTCAGTTGAATCCGATGGAACCTCTTTGCCACGTTCCTGAAACATTCTTGGTGCTTAATGTTGTGAGACAAGATGTGATCTGAGGAGCGACACGACGTCGCCGAACCTCGCGGCCGGGAGGTCAGCTATGACCGTGTTTAACGTGTTCCGTGAACTTTTCACGCATCCCTGGCAGATGCTGATCCAGAGGTGGAACTGGAAGTCGGCTGTCTTCAGTTCGATCCTTCGCGGGTTGATCTTTCTGTTTGCGAACCTGGCCGCCGGTTGGCGCGCAGCCACCGGTGCGATGCTCGCGGAATTTCTGTACCGCGCGGCGACGGCCGGTTTCTACGGCGCGCTTACTCAGGCGTTTCGAAGGGTCGAACCCGTGTGGATGGCCGGCATCGCCGTAATGATTCTCCTGCCGCTGGTTTCGCACTCGCTGGAACTTGCGGTTCACCTTCTGCGCGGCACGCCCAAGATCGTCACCAGTCTGATCGCGTCGGTGGGTTTCACATGGATTTCAACGCTGTTTAATCTCTACGCCATGCGGCGCGGAGCTCTACTGGTTGATTCCGGAGCGAACTCATTCCGGGCTGATCTTCGGCAAGTACCGAGGCTGATTTTAGAATTTATGATTTCGCTACCCGTCGCGGCCTGGGCGCGGGCGACCCGAGGCTCCGCTAAGCGAAACGCCGGCGGACCGCCGGTCTCACCGGCCCCGGAAGAGACGGACGATTCGAGTGCAGGCAGTATTCATAGGCGTCGTATACCTGATCGAAAATGCGATTCCAGTAGCGGCATAGCGCAAATTCTCGCGCCCGAAGGCGCATGCGCCGCAGCAGATCCGGGTCCTTCGCCAGAGTGACCACATTCGCCAGAAATGCCGGCGCGTCGGCCGAAATAAGGCCTGTGACTCCTTGCATCACCAAATACTTGGGTCCGCCGCTGGTGGTCACCACGGTGGGAACACCCGACGCGAGTGACTCCAGAATTACATTCCCGAACGTATCCGTATGCGACGGGAACGCGAAAACGTCCATGTTGGCGTAGGCCCGCGCCAGATCCTCGCCGCGCAGAACTCCGCGGAACTCGACATGTTTGAGATTCGCACCCAGCCATCCGCGCTCATGTCCGTCGCCGACTACCACGATGCGGAAGTTGCTAATCCCGGCGGCTTCGAGCGCGCGTTCGACGTCGTACAAGACGCGGACGCTCTTTTCGGGCGACAGCCGCCCGACGTAACCGACCGTGAACACGTCATCGGTTCGGTCCCGCTTTTCAGGCGAGAACAGCACCGTGTCCACGCCCCGCCGCATCAGAAAGGCCGGCTTGTTAGTGCGTTGATGCAGCAGGTCTACCAGTTCGCGGTTGGGCGCCAGAAGGACACGCGCGAGCTTGTAGTAACGCAGGGACAGCGCGAGGATGATGTCCTGTTCTGTGAATTGCGTAATCGAGTGGCGAAGTCCGGCGGGAAGAAACGCCAGCGTCTTGCTGAGCCGGCGTGCGCCGAATTCGTGGATGTTGGTGTGCCACGACGCAACCAGCGGCAGTTTCAGTTGATGAGCCAGCATTACGCCCAGGATTCCGATGTCGCTCGGCCCGGTAATGTGAATCAGCTCCACTTCAAATCGTTTCAGGATATCGGCCAGGTACGCCCGGTGACGAAGAAAGAGCAGATCGAACGACATGTCGTGCTCCAACCCAAATCCGACTGCGCTCCGCTGAATTTCGAGCGTCCATACGGGACCGTCCTCGGTGAGCGCCGTCTTGGGTCCGGCATGCACATTCAGAAACGGCAGACCGCGGCGCCGGGCGAACGCATCGAAGTGGCGGCTGGTATGCGCCACGCCGTTTATTTCATGGAAGGAATCGGTGAAGAATGCCACGCGCGGCGGAGGATTCATAAGACTGCCTCGCGCGGCTCGGCCAGCGCCAGCCGAAGAGCATTTCTCACATATTGGCTCTTGATTCCGCGTAACCCACGGAGGAACCATTTCACCGGCCACGGCCCTTCTCCCCGCCAGAGAGCCGATAGCGGCTGCACGGATCCGTCCTTCAAACGATAAAAGACGCGATCGTTCCAGCGCTTCCGGCCGTCGGGAAATTCCGGGTAATCCCGCACGATGTCCCACATCGTTTCGATCATGCGAAGACGCAGCGGCTCGCGATATTGCGGCAGAAACAGTACGTCGCTGATCCGGTCCTGGCGGACTTCGTTGACGAACTCGGCGAACGTTTGGGCGTT
>DATGGL010000204.1:0-1570 GCA_035308605.1 Bryobacteraceae bacterium | reverse complement strand
CCGCGACAAGGTTTTCCACCTATTCAGACGAGATCAGATCTCGTACTGAAAGGTCGCTTCCAATTCGTTTTCGCGCTGCGCGCGGCTGAATACGCCGCCCGCGATATCGGTGTAGCGTCCGCTACGCCCGAGGAACCACATCGCGTTGACGCCGAACAGCACGTTGCGCGAGTAGCGATATACGTTAGTGCTGGACAGGAAGCCGTCCTCATCGTCCGCATCCCAGAGGAACGCGTTGGTCGATGTCATCTGTCCGTTTACAAGCCAGTTGGTACTTGCGAACAGCAGCGTGTCGTTCCAGCGGCGCAGCTTGCCGTTGGCATTGGCGATGTTCTGCAGCGCACTGCCGGGCAGGTCCGGATACCAGGTCGCGGTATACTGTGCGACGAGGAACGTATGCTGTTTCGAGATCCAGGGAATGTAAGTCGGACGATCGCCGGCCAGGATGAAGCGCGACTGCTCGGTCCAGCGTGCGGAGGAATCGCCGTTGGCCAAGCGAATGGAGCGCGCGTCACCGACCTGATTGAGCGCCGCGACGTTCATTCCATACTTCGGCGCCCACAGCGTGTCGTAACGATAGACGACATCCGTGATGTCCTTGTCGTAATAAGTACCCGTCAAGCCGAAGAAGTGATGGCGCGGGGAATCGACCGAGGTGAGAACCTTTTCGGTTCCGGCCGGAACTGGATCTCCGGCAGGCGGCGGACCCATAGTGAGTACGCCGGGCGCCAGCCAAATACCGCCAGAGAACCCCGCGATTCGGCTGAAACCCTTGGGAGTAGCGCAGGAGGTGCAGATCCCGGTCTCTGAATCGCGCCGCTCATAGAGATAGATGAAGCTTGCTTGCAAGCCGTTGCCGATCGGCAGCAGCGAGGAATAACGCACGCCGAACTCTGACTCCCTCCAGAGATTCTGCCGGCCGGATGCGCCGGTGGCGTTTACCCCGCCATTCTCATCCGAATCATCCTGGAACAAAGCGCCGCCAAGGATCGTGTTTGGGAAAGCCGCCTGGTCGGCAAACGTTTGCCATCGAAACGGCTGGCCCGCGCGATTGTACCCGACGTTAGAGCTGACCGGCGCCTCGATGATCCAAGGGTTGCGTGCATCGCTGAGCTGCACGGTCGCAGTGTCGCCCTCGTAATCGCCGGGGATCACGAATGCCTCGAGCTCGTTGTTCGCGGTCTTCAGGAAGTCCGGCAGGATGTAATTGAATTTGATCATCCGCAAATTCTTGCGAATGTTCTCCGCGCTCTCGAAATCGATGAAGTGATAGGTCAGGTCCTGGGGATTGGTGATTTCAGTTCCCGAGTAGGCGTCCGCTTCCGACCAGATGACCTGCTGCTTCCCGACTCTCATCGAAAAGTTATCGGTGAAGTTGAACTGCCCGTAGTATTCGCGCAGATCGTTGCGGAAGAATTCTTCCTGCCGCTGCTGCTGCGTGAAGTTACCCCAGTCGCGATTGGGCTCCGCGCGGCCGCCGGACTTGATATTTCCAATCGCGTCGTACCACGGACGATAGAACGCGAAGAAGTCCGCGTCCTTCAGGACCATGGTGTCGATCCGGCCGAGG
>DATGGL010000203.1:0-2310 GCA_035308605.1 Bryobacteraceae bacterium | reverse complement strand
GAATACGCGATCATCGATCGTGGCGTATTCACCCCACTGCTGTTCACGACTCGCGGACAGCACGTCATCGAACTGACGCCGGCGGTAGCCGGCATCGCGGCGGCCTCCGCGCAACAGGGTTCGCCGCCGGATATTTCCGAGCTGGACGATCTCGCTGCCGGCAATTCGCGGGATGACAAGGATATCCGTGAAGTATTCCCCTATCTGCTCCGCTTTCAGTGTCGCTTCGACGTGGCGGTGGTCATTCATCTCGCCGGTCACCGGAGCCCGGTGCCCGACACGCTCGCGCCAATGCATGAGGGCTCGTTCTTTTCTCTGTACAAAATTCGCCGTGACGAGAATTGCGCTTCAAAATGAGCAGCGGAGCGACGGGCGGTTCCGGAGCGCCGCATTGGCGTACCCCCGGCCTGCTGGTCGCTGTTGCCCTTCTCGCGATTGGAACTCTTGCCGGGTTCGTTCGCGCAGTGCTTGTCGCGCCGCTGCACGTTCCGCTCGACCCGAATGAAGGGTGGAACGCGTATCACTCCGCTGCCGCGCTTGTCCGGGGAAATCCCTACCCTCCCACCGGCAGCTTCCTGACGAACAATTATCCCCCGCTCTCGTTCTACCTCGTTGGTATCGCGGGAGCCTGGGTGGGCGACAATGTCGTGGCGGGACGCCTCGTGTCGCTTGGCGCCTACGCTCTGATCTGCGTGTTTATTGTCGCCGCGTTGCGCCGGCTGAATGCCTCCCTCACGTCCGCACTGTTTGCGGTATTGTTGTTCGCCAGCACGCTCCTTCTCACTTCCGATTATGTCGGAATGGACGATCCGCAGCTCCTTGGGCACGCGCTGCAGCTTGGGGCGCTGCTTCTGCTGTTGCGACAGCGGCGCCGCAGCGGGGTGGTCATTGCGAGCGCCGTCCTTTTCGTCGCGGGTGGATTCATCAAGCACAATCTCTTTGCGCTGCCGCTCGCATCGTTGGCGTGGCTCGTTGCAACCGACCGGCGGAGCGCTGCCAAATTTTCCGCGGCGCTCTTGCTGCTTTCGCTCGCCGGGATTGTTGCCGTTCAGGTGACGCTGGGTGTGAATGTCATTCACGAACTCGATTCCCCGCGCGGCTTCTCCGTCGACCTGCTCAAAAGCAACGCCATCAGCTGGATTCCCGTTGCAGCACTCCCGCTGTGCAGCCTTGTCTGGCTCATGTTCCGATTTGGCAAGGACATGGCTGTACAGTTGGGAAGCCTCTACGCCGGCATTTCGATCGTCAGTGGTCTCCTCCTGCTTGGAGGCGCCGGCGTCGACGTCAACGCCATGTTCGATGCCGACATCGCGCTTGCGCTCTGCGCGGGCCTCGCGATGTCGCGTTTGACCACATCGAATGAGCCGCTTTGGCGTGCGGCCGGCGAGGCCTTTGCCATTTTGTGCGTTTTTCCGCTTGCTGTGATTGCCCTGCACACGCCGGATTGGCGCGAAGCATCTTTCTGGCTTCATCCGCTACGGGAAGAAGCGGCGGAAGCAAGCCGCGATATCGCCTTTCTGCGATCACATCCGGGGCCCGCGATGTGCGAAAACCTCACATTCTGCTACTGGGCCGGAAAGACGGCTGCTGTCGACGTATTCAACCTGGATCAGCAGTTCGAGACTGGCGCACGCGATAAGGCGCCCTTTCTGCGCCGGCTGGATGCACATGAGTTCGCTTCGGTCGAGCTCGACGAGACGGAGCCATTTCCGTTTTCGAACGACGTGGAGGCGGTGTTCCTTCGAAATTACCGAATCGATCATCGGGACGACGACGGCGTCTTCTTCGTGCCGCGATAGCAGCGGCGGACCTGTCAGTGGGCCGGCCGCGGATAGCTGATCTTGACCGTTCCGGTGCGTTCGAGCTTGGACCAGCCGACGAAGCGGCCGCGAAGCGCCGTCGAGATGGAACGTACGAGCACGTAGTACATGATCTGGCGATAGCCGAAGCGCTGCAGAACGAGCCACCAGGTAAGGCTCCACTTTTCGCAGCGTTCCATCGAAAAACCGAACACGGCGGAGAGGAGGTCGACCGCGGTGAAGATCGCGTAATACATCAGCACCGTGTAGAGATTTGTATTGCTGAATTCGGCGCCGTGCTCGAGATAGGCGATGGCCTGGAACAGGAGCTGCCACACAAGCGCCAGGTCGGCGAGCGGCGCAAGCGCGGTGAGGAAAATCTGGAACATCCAGGCTTGCGGAAGCGCCACCAGTCCAAGCGCGCCATAGCGCGGGTTGAAAGTCATGCCGCGGTACTTCCACAAAACCTGGAGCGTGCCGAACGCCCAGCGGAAACGCTGCTTGGCAAACC
>DATGGL010000202.1:0-4145 GCA_035308605.1 Bryobacteraceae bacterium | reverse complement strand
CCTTCGCGCGCCCGGGCGGAGCGCACTTCGAGGCTGCTTCGGCGGACCTGGCGGATATGCGTACGCTCTCCTTCTTGACCGCACATCTGTTCGGCAACCGGTGAGATCGTTGAGAAACGCCCGCTGACCGCTGCGTGACCGTCGCGGCTCGGAAAGTTTCGTTGAACATAGACAACTTACTTGGCCGCGCGCGTCAGCAAGCGGTGCGTGTGAGCATTTGCCGGTGCGATTCGTGGTAGACTAAAGCCGTAGTACATTTTCGGCATCTTCGCATCAGTCCGGCCTGTCCGCCCTCGTCCGATCCTGCCCCGATTCACCATTGTTAAACCACAAGGAAACGAAATGAAGAATATTTTTGTTGGAAATCTCAGCTTCGGTGCCACCGAAGATGCGGTACGCTCTCTGTTCGAGGCATACGGGACCGTCGAGCGAGTCAGTGTTGTCACGGATCGCGATACCGGTCAGGCAAGAGGGTTTGGTTTTGTCGAGATGAGCGCCAACGCGGACGCGGATCGCGCCATCGCGGAATTGAACGGCAGGGAACTCGACGGGAGAGCGTTGAACGTCAACGAAGCCCGTCCCAAGACCGACCGCGGATCTGGCGGCGGTGGTGGTGGCGGCCGGCGGAACAATCGCTGGTAGCTCCGCTCGACAGCCTATAGAACAAACCTTCTCCGGCAAGTGAAAGACCGTCATTTGCCGGAGAAGATCGGAATTTGCAGCCAATCGGTCACGGAACATGACGGCAACAACCAGCATCACCGTGAAACTTACCGCGAAGGAATTGGGACTATTGTGCAGTCTGGCATCGGCCCAGTTATTCCACAGGGAGTTCATCGATGCCCGGCTGCCCGGCTACCAATGCGATCCCGCTGAATTGGGCCTCGGCAAGAGTTTGATCGAACGCTTGCGATTCATGACCAATCTGGCGAAGAAGAACCCGCTCCCACAGCGAAAGGGAACCGCCGCTTGAACGATGCCCTTTAATCAACTTATTCCGCGGCCGTTTACCACCGACGGCGTGCAAATGTACGCGCCCATCGCGTCGGGAGTGTATGGAATCTCGAATTCCCGCGAGTGGATTTTCATTGGAGAGACGGCTGATATACAAGGCGCGCTTCTGGCTCATGTTCAGGAGACGCACGCAGCGGTGATGAAACACAATCCGACCGGGTTCGTGTTCGAGGTTTGCGATCAATCCCGGCGGCCGTCCCGCCAGGATCGTCTGGTTTTCGAATACGGGCCTGCTTGTAACCGGCAGGCATCAAGGTATTCGTAAGGAACGCGCCCCTGCGGCTGGAAAAGAGATTTGGAAAGGAGCACAGAAATGCAGTTCATTCTCACCGGATTCACTCAAGACATGGGATTCCGCGTGTTCGCATTTGAAGGCATTGGTGAAGACCGGCTCCGGACCAGGTTTACGGTCAAGGCCGATCTTTCCCTGATACGACGATATGGAATCCGATTACAGGAGTTGCCGTTGATGTGCCGCGGGCTCCTGGACCGGCGCACCGAGGACATGGAGCAGCGCACCTTGGTCTTCACCGAAGATGAGATGTCCCTATGGGCGAAGAATAGCCTGGCGGCCCGGGACGCAGCCGCGGCGAAGAGAAAACCGCCGCGCCGGCCTCCCAGCGAGAATATCGGAGCCGCTTGGCGCGCTCCTCAACCTTAACGGCCGGTCACTTTATTTCAAAATCCTTGGTCCGCTGCACGGACTTTCCCGCTGACTCCGTGGCCGTGACCTCCAACCGGTAGGAGCCGGGGGCGAACGAGGCAATCGGTAAACCCAGACCCAGCGGAACCATGAATTTGCCGTCCGCCAAAGGATTGAGCTTCATCGAACCGCCGTCCCACTTCCGCTCCCCCGTCTTGCCATCCAGGATTCGCACCTCGATTGAGCCCGGATCGGCCTGGTCGCGCGGGTAAATTTCGAAGTAACAGAAAATCGGATCCGGCTTGGTGAAGATGCTCGACCCCGCGGGCGTTAATTGCGCGTCGCCGATGCTCAGGAGCGTCCGTTCCTCAAATAACGCTGCTCCCGAATCGGTTGCCTTGTGGACTTCCTTGCCCAAGGCCACGCCGCTCAGGGCTAACTGTCCGGGCTGATACGGCTCGATTGTGAGAGGCTGCTCCAGCTTCCCGAAGCTCTCGCCGCCGGAGCTGAACACAACCGTAAACTTGTACTGGCCGGGAGCGATCTTGAACTCCTTTTCGTAATGCAGCGGCCGCTGCTTCCACTTCTGCATTTCCGCATCGTTAAGATCCAAAGTCAAGGTATCGCTGAAGCGCGCTCCCGCCGTGCCGTCGCCCTGCGCGGCGGCCGCAGTGCCCAGAATATTGACCTCGGCATGAAACATGTCCTTCTTATGCTCAAACTTGACGAATTCCGTGGCGACCTCCAGGGCAAGATTGACCCGGGCGGTATTGGGGCCCACGTAGAAAAAAGGAAGCGCGACCGACGCAGCCACGTTACCGCCTTGCGCCGCGGCGGCACGACTCTCCAGGTTTCGCTCGGCCGCGGTCCCGGTGAGCAGATCCTGCTTCGCGCCAGTGCAGTAACTGGAGCGCGCGCGCACCGTGGTTCCAGCGCGATCCACTTTGACGCGCAACGTATGACAAGCCCCTTCCTTCGCTTCCGGAGGAGTGTAGCCAAGGACGTAATACTCCGTTTGTTCGCGCCCGATTTTCTGCAATCCGGCCGGCAGCTCCCCGGCGTTGCGAATCACGAAGCCTCCCGTGCCGCTGGCGAGCGCAAACAGAGCCTGCTGGCTGGTTCCTCCGGGATCGAGCGCCTCGCTGGGATCGGCGTCGCCTCTCGGGGTGCGGCCTCCTCCACGTCCGATTCCGCCCGTGCCATCGCCTACGGGGAAGCGGCCGCGTCCGCCGCTCGATCCGTTCTCAGCAGAGAACCGGGCCGGTTGGGATGGTTCCCGCACATCGATGGGATACACGGCGACATTGGATTTATTGCAGGCTTCGATTGCCGCCGCCATCGCCGACTTCTGGTCGTTCGCCACGGTGAGGTTTCCGGTCAAAAGAACAATCGTCTTTCTTCCCGGAACCAGGCCCAGGTCGATCGCCAACTTTTGCAAGGCCAGGTACTTGTCGCGCCCGCTAAGATCGGTAGCCGCGCTGGTCCCGGCGGTGGCGTTGTTGATTGTGGCCGTCGACGAGTTCGCGCCGTTTATGGCGTCTTTGAGGCGCCCCGCGTTCGCGGTAAAACCTTGCACGATTCGCAAGCCGCCGTCGAAAGTCGCCACCGCCATCTGTCGATCGGTATCGGCATTGGCGTCGATGAATCGCGCCGCTTCCTGGCGTGCTCGAATCTGGTCGCCGGCGTCCATTCCGCCGTAATCGAGCACCAGCACCAGATAACTGATCCGCGGCGCGGCTTGATTCGCCGAGTTCAATTCCGCGGCGGATTCATTTGTGAAACTCTGAATGCTCTGCTCTTTGCCGTCTTCCCAGACGCGGAAATCCTTGGCGGTCAGGTCGCGGACGTAGGCGCCTTTCTTGTCCGTGACCACGGCATCCAGCAGCACCACTCTGGTCTCGCTCTTGATCACTGGGGGAGCGGTTTGCGGCCAAGCCACGGCCGCTGACGCCAGGCAGAGCCAAACTTCCCGCGGCCAGATCATTGAATATCGAAATCCGCCGTTCGCTTGGCTTTCTGACCGGTGGAATCCGCCGCCGTCACCTCGAGTTGATAGGCGCCGGGAGCGAGCGTCGACACCGGAATCTTTTCCCCCAGCGGAATCGTCGCGTTGCCGGGAATCGGCTGAGGGTCAAGTCTGAACAAGCCGGTATCGACTTTCTGTTCGCCCGTCTTCCGGTCCAGGACGCGCATTTGGAGCCCGACCACGGGGAGATTCTGCGGATCGGTCGAAGCCATCAGCGGATCGTACAATTCGACGTAGAAAATAGCGAGGTCGGACTTGCTGTACGTAGTGTTCCCCGCGGGAACGATCTGAAGTCCATCGGCGATCAGCGGCTTCCTATCTTCGATCAAAGCCAGGTCCAGACCGGCGCCCATCTCCGAAGTCCTGTGGTATTCCTTGCTGAGCGCGAGGCCGCTCACCCCGAATTGATCGGTCTTGAAGGAATCGATTTCAAGCGGCATTTCCAGCTTTCCGAAATTGTCG
>DATGGL010000201.1:0-13319 GCA_035308605.1 Bryobacteraceae bacterium | reverse complement strand
AGCAAGTTCCTGGACCGCGGTCGACCCGGCTTCGCGGATGTGATATCCGGAGATCGAAATTGGATTGAAGCGCGGGACGTGGTTCGCGGCGAACTCGATCGAATCGGTCACCAGCCGCATCGAAGGCCGCGGCGGTTAGATATATTCCTTCTGAGCGATATATTCCTTGAGAATGTCGTTTTGCAGGGTGCCGGAGACCTTGCTCCAGGGAACGCCTTGCTGCTCGGCGACCACCAGATACATCGCCCAGATGATCGAGGCGGGCGAATTGATGGTCATGGAGACCGTCACGTCGCTGAGAGGAATTCCATCGAACAGCGTTTCCATGTCGGCAAGCGACGAGATCGCCACCCCGCACTTACCGACTTCACCGAACGATGTCGGGTGATCGGAATCGAAACCCATCAACGTCGGGAGGTCGAAGGCCACCGAGAGTCCGGCTTGTCCTTGAGAAAGCAGGTAACGATAACGGGCGTTGGTCTCCTCGGCCGTCGCAAAGCCCGCGAACTGGCGCATAGTCCAGAGCTTGCCGCGATACATCGATTCGTGAATGCCGCGGATGTAGGGAAATTCGCCGGGATTGGGAACCGCGAGTCCGGCCACCTGTTCGGGGCCGTAGACCGGATCGAGGGGAAGGCCGCTGAGAGTCCGGTAAGACTTAGCGGTGGTTAAGGTTCGACTCATCCAACTTCATTCTAGCCGCAGATGCACGCAGATCTAAGACTGATCCGCGTGAATCGGCGTTTATTTGCGGCCGTTACTCATTCTCTGCAGATGCCGCGTTTGCTCGCGCGGATGAAGGCGACCAGGTGACGCGTGTGCTCCGTGGGGACGTCGGTTTCGATGCGCCGGAGGGCGTCTTCGAGCTTCAACCCGGATTTATAGAGAAGCTTATAGGCGGTCTTCAGCGCGGCGACGTCGGGAGCCTTGAAACCTGCGCGGCGCAGGCCGACCAGGTTCAGTCCTTTAACCGCGACGTTGAAATCGGAATAAAGAAAGAAGGGCGGAACGTCGAGGTTAACACGGGTATTGCCCCCAATCATCGCCAGGCGGCCGATTTTGGAGTATTGATGAATCACCACGCCGCCGGAGATGAACGCTTGATCCTCCACCTCGGCATAGCCGGCAACCAGCGCGCAGCTCGCGATCACGGTCTGATTACCGATCCGGCAATTATGCGCGATGTGACCGGAAGTCATGATGTAGTTGTCGTCGCCGATCACAGTCTCCGATTCCGGCGCAGTGCCACGAGAGATAGTGTAATGCTCGCGGATCTTGTTTCGATTGCCGATCTTGAGGTAACTGCGCTCGCCGGTGAATCCTTTGTCAAGCGGGTCGGTGCCCAGCACCGTTCCCGCGGAGATCTCATTGCGTTCCCCGAGCGTGGTCCAGCGCTTCACGTACACGTATGGTTCGACACGGGTTTGCGCGCCGATGATCACGTCCTGCTCAATGACGGCGAATTCGCCGATCATCGCGCCCGGGCCGATATTCGCTTCGGGATGGATGCGCGCGGTGACGGCGATCTGCGCGGAGGAATCAACCATTTACGCCGCGAGCTCGAACAGGCCGGCTGCGCCCTGTCCTCCGCCGATGCACATGGTCACAACGCCGTAGCGGGCTTTGCGCCGCTCCATTTCGTTCGCGATGGTGCCGACCATGCGCGACCCGGTCATTCCGAAAGGATGCCCGATCGCAATGGACCCGCCGTTGACGTTCAGGATCTCCTGCGGGATGCCGAGACGGTCGCGACAGTAAACCACCTGCACGGCGAAGGCTTCGTTAAGCTCCCACAGATCGATATCGGAAATTTTCAGACCTTGACGCTTCAAAAGCTTGGGAACCGCGAACACCGGACCGATGCCCATTTCATCGGGCTCGCATCCGGCAACGGCGAATCCGCGAAAGATGAGTTTATACGGAATATTCAGGCTTTCGGCGCGTTCGCGCGACATCAACAAAGTAGCGGATGCGCCATCGGATAGCTGAGAAGCATTGCCCGCGGTAACGGAGCCTTCGCCGCTGGTTTGATCGAAATGCGGCTTGAGAGAAAGCAGACCTTCGAGCGTGGTGTCGGGGCGATTGCACTCGTCGCGATCGCAACAGACATCTTCCGTCCCGACTTTTTCACCAGTCTTCTTGTCAAATACGGCTTTAGTTGCGCGCATGGGAGCGATTTCGCCTTGGAAAAAGCCTTCTTTCTGCGCGCGCGCGGTGCGCTGCTGGCTCTCCAGAGAATATTCGTCCTGCGCGCGGCGGCTGACTTTGTAGCGCTTCGCAACGACCTCCGCCGTATCGCCCATTACCATGTAGATACCTGGTTTGTGCTCCGCCAGCCATGGATTCGGCTCGCGATTGCGCTGCGTCAGCGAAATGCTTTCGGCGCCCCCGCCGATGGCGGCCTCCGCGCCTTCGTGGATGATTTCATGAGCGGCGACAGCGATAGCTTGCAGACCGGAGGAGCAGAATCGATTGATGGTGGTCGCCGCGACGGTGACGGGAAGTCCAGCCAGCAGAGTCGCGATACGGGCAACGTTATCGCCCTGCGCGCCGTGCGGCTGCGCACAGCCGAGAATGACGTCTTCGATTTCGGCCGGATCAAGCTGCGGCGTCTTGCGCAGCACATCTTTAATGCAGTGCGCGGCCAGATCGTCCGGGCGCGTCATGTTGAAAGACCCACGATAGGATTTAGCCAAACCAGTACGCGAGCTGGCGACGACCACAGCTTCTCTCATAGGGAATATGCGCTCAGGTTACCGCGTTCGCAGGACGATAAACAATGCGATCCACAACAGGCCAAGGAAGTGCCAGTAGTACGTGACGACGTCCACCAGCTCGCGTCGTTTCGACTTTCCCAGTACGACCACGAACAGGGCGACCAGCCCGCCCACCAGGTGCGCGGCGTGCAATCCGGTGAACAAATAGAAAAATGAGCTGTGCGGATTCTGCGCCAGATACGCGCCTTGGTTCACGAGCTGCCGCCATGCTGTGATCTGGGAAGCCAGGAAACCGGCGCCGAGGCATGCCGTTGCAATAAGGAAACGATTCGCCAGACGCCATTTGCCATGACGGAACACGCGGCGCGCGGCTTCGAAAGTGACGCTGGATAGCAGGATCAGCGCGGTGCTGGTCCACAATGTGTCGGGAAGCGGGATCGGGTCCCAGAAGGGCGGCCGCGTGGATCGCCAGTAATACGCCAGCACCAGCGAGAAGAAGAAAACGAAGATCGAAATGAGCGTCGCGGCAAGTCCCACCCGATAAAGTCCAGGCGGGGAATGCGACGGGTCTTCGAGAGAAACCGGCAGCACCACGACTTGATCGGTTTTTTCGGCGCGGTCGCTCAGCAGGCGGGACATCGATAACAACCTCGCGTTTATATTCTACTGCTTCTGGATCTGGACCAATTCGTCGCGCGCGGGAGTCAGCAGGCGCTTCGGCAATTTCGCTCCGTAGACCAGCCGTTCCACCAGCGGCAGCGCGCGGCGGACCCATTTTCCGTGCAGGATAAGACTCCCGGCGACCAGCAAAGGATGCGGAACCACCGTGCAGCATCGGGCGCACATGTCGATCTCACCTGCGCGTCCCGCCGCGTGTAATCGACGGAGGCGGAGCATTTCCTCCGAATTGAAAATCTCGTCGAGCGGCTGTTCGCGCAGATCGCCCACGGGCGCGCCATCCAGCATGTAGCTTTGACAGCAGGGAAACACGCGGCCATCCTGCTTCACGTACATCGCGCCGCGCCATAAATAGTGACACGGGCGAGCCTCTCTGTTTCCCTCAGGCTGCACCAGATTCGTCTCGTCTTCTTTAATACGAATCTGGTCGATGCCTTTGATCTCGCCCCAAAAACGCCGGAACTCGTCTACTTCATGAGCGTTGCCGGGCATACGGACCATCTGCACGACGATCTGCATTTTCGAGCTGCGCTCATGTTTCATGCGCGCGAAGCGGATAAAATTTTCACGGACTTTTTCGAATTTGGCGCCCTTGCGATAGTACTCGAAGGTCTCTTTCGAGGCGCCGTCAAAACTCAGAGTGATGTGTTCGAGCCGGGTATTGAGCAGGCGCTCGGCGGTTTTCTCGTCAAGAAATGTTCCGTTCGTCGAAAGCAGAGTCGAGACGCCGTGCCGCTCGCAGTACTCGATACGATCGAAGATCTTGCGGTCCATGAACGGCTCGCCCAAGCCGATCAGCATCATGTGCTCGCCGGTTTTTTGGGCGCCCTGGACCAGCCGCTCAAAGATCTGGTCGGTCATATCTTCTTTAGGCTGCTTGTGGGTTTCGCGCGGGCACATTGGACAGTAGAGATTGCATTTCGCGGTCGTTTCGACAATGTACTCCACCGGCAGCGCGGGCACACGTTCGCGCCGTCGCAAATAGCTCCACAGAAGCCTGGCGCGATTGGTAAATCGCATGAAGAACCATCTTCTCATGTCATGCTGAAAGCGTGACGGAGACGGAAAGCCTGACGAAACGCGTCCGGCAGTTGAACGATGGCAAGATGCAGCCGGGCAAGTATATCTTGTACTGGGCGCAGATGAACCGGCGCGTGGAGGCGAACCACGGGCTGGCGTTCGCGGCGGAATTGGCGAATCAACAGGGATTGCCGGTTCTGGTTTACGAAGGACTGACATGCTGCTATCCGAACGCGAACGACCGTTTTCATACGTTTCTGCTCGAAGGCGTCGAGGAAACGGAGCGGCGCCTCGCGAAGATGGGCATCGGATACGTGTTTCACTTGCGGCGCAGGAAATCGGACCCGAATGACGCGTTTTATCGACTTGCCGGGGAGGCGAGCGCCGTGGTCACCGACGACTATCCGGCGTTCGTCGCGCGGGAACACAATTCCCGCGTGCCGATGAAGCTGCGCGTTCCTTATTACACCGTGGACTCGAGCTGCATCGTGCCGATGAGTCATTTCGAAAAGCAGGAATACGCGGCATACACCATTCGCCCCAAGATCCGCCGCGTGATTGAGGAACATTTGCGGCCGCCAACGCCGGTTCGAGCGAAGAAACGTTACGAGGCGCGGCCATCGCCATTACATACCCGCGTGACCCCGGAGAAAATTGCGAGCCTGGTTGCCTCGTGCGAGATCGATCATTCGGTTGCGCCATCGGCGGAATTTCGTGGCGGGAGCCGCGAAGCAACGCGGCGTCTCCAATTGTTCCTGAAGAATAATTTGCGGCGGTACGCCTCGAAGAGCAATCAGCCTTCAGAAAACGCGACGTCGAATCTTAGTCCGTATCTCCACTTCGGTCACATCTCTTCCCTGCAAATCGCCTTGGCGGTCCGCGAGTATGCCGCCGACCATAAATTGCTCGTGGAGGAGTTTCTGGAAGAGTTGATCGTCCGGCGGGAGCTGGCGTTCAACTTCGCCCGGTTCGCGCCGAAGCTGGATTCTCTTGATAGCCTTCCCAACTGGGCTCTGGCTACATTACGAAAACATGCGCGCGACCCGCGACCCATGATCTACACCCGCGAACAGTTCGAACGCGCGGAAACCCACGATGAGCTGTGGAACGCAACCCAGCGCGAAATGCTGAGGACCGGGAAGATTCACGGTTACTATCGGATGTATTGGGGGAAGAAGATCATCGAATGGTCGGCGACACACGATGAGGCGCTGGAAACGATGATCCACATCCATGACCGGTACGCGCTTGACGGACGCGACCCGAATACGTACACGAATATTCTGTGGTGCTTCGGACTGCACGACCGCCCCTGGGCGGAGCGGCCCATATTCGGGATGGTTCGCTATATGTCGCTCGAAGGAATGCGGCGCAAGACCGACGTCGACGCCTACATCGGGGTGAACGGATGAGGATCGCGATCACAGGTGCGAGCGGATTTATCGGGCGCAGGCTGGTGTCGAAGCTGAAGGTGGAGGGCAACGAGGTTCAATTAGTTTCGTTGCGGACGGCTCCAAGGGAACAGGATCTTGCGGGTTGCGGCGCGGTGATTCATCTCGCGGGCGAGCCGGTGGCGCAACGTTGGACCAGCGCAGCCCGCGAGCGCATCCGGGCGTCCCGCGTAGATGCCACGCGAAGCTTGGTCGCGGCGTTACAGAAGAGTCCGCCGGCAACGCTCATCAGCGCGTCGGCGGTCGGATACTACGGGCCTCGCGGGGACGAAATATTAACCGAGAAGGCATCCCCGGCAAGCGACTTTTTGGGGCAAATCGCGGTCGATTGGGAGCGAGAGGCGCAAAAGGCGGAGGCGTTCGGCGTGCGCGTGGTGACGCTGCGAATCGCGATGGTTCTCGGCCGCGATGGCGGCGCATTAAAGAAAATGCTGCCGCCGTTCCGGCTCGGCCTCGGGGGCCGGATCGGGACTGGGAAACAATGGATCTCCTGGATTCATCTGGAGGATTTGATTTCGATGATTGAATTCGCGCTCAGGACACCGATCAGCGGCCCCCTGAACGCATCCGCGCCGAACCCGGTTATCAACGCCGAGTTCACGCGTGAACTGGCGCGTGCCGTTCACCGGCCTGCGATCCTTCCTGTTCCGCTGTTCCTTCTAAAGCTGCTGTTCGGCCAGATGGCGGAAATCCTCTATGCCAGCAACAGAGTGATTCCGGAGGCGGCGCTCAACGCCGGCTTTCCGTTCCGCTTCCCGGAGATCAGCGGCGCGTTCCAGGACCTACTCTGACCGGCGAGCCGAAGCAGCCTGGTTCGGATCCCACAGGACCTCGGGCTGATGCAGAATCAGGTTTGCCCAGCGGCTCCATACGAACATCGCGTCGCTTAAACGGTTCAGATATTGGATGGTTTCCGGGGGCACGGATTCTTCGCGTGCCAGCGACACTAGTAGTCGCTCCGCGCGGCGGCAGATGGTTCGGGCGATGTGCAGCTCGGCGTTCAGGCGGTTTCCGCCGGCGAGCACGAAGCTGCGTAAGGGCGGCAGATCCTCGTTCATCGCGTCAATCTCGCGTTCGAGTTGCTCTATTTCGATCGGAGTGATGCGCGCCTGTTTCGGATGAACGTCTTCAGGCCTGGTCGCCAGGATCGAGCCTAGATTGAACAATTCGTGCTGGACGCGCCGGATCATCGACGAAAGCAGCCCCACGCGCGGGTCCTGACCGACCTGTTCCTGGCAGGAGACCAGCGCGAGGCCGACAAACGAATTGAGCTCATCGACGGTTCCGTAGCATTCGATGCGCAGCGAATCCTTGGGGACGCGCTGGCCTCCGGCAAGGCCGGTTTCGCCGGAATCGCCGCGTTTCGTATAAATTCGATTGAGCGCCAGCCGCGGATCGTCGAAGGTTTTGTCGTCCACGCATTCATGGTACATGCAACAATAATTAGCCGGGTCTCTAACATGCCGCGAATTTCACTATTTTTGATCCTGTTAACCCGCGCTGCGTTCTCGCAAGCGGTCCCTGCCCCGAAAGCCGTTCCCGCGCAGAAGAGCGCGACCCGCGCGGCCCCGAAAGTGGAAGTCCCCATTCCAGGACCTGAGGTCGAGCGCTGCTACACCTATTTGAGCGATTCGCTGAAGGATAAAAATCCGGACGTGCGCAAGCAGGGCGTTCAGTCGCTCAGCCTGTTGGAAGTACGCGAGCCATATATCACGCAGCTCGAGGCGATGCTCGATGATAAGGATCTCGAGGTGCGTCTGGCCGCCATCACCAGTCTGGTCGACCTAAAAAATCCCCGGACCATTCCAGCCCTGCGGCGGGTGTTGACCGACAATACCCCGGAGGTCGGATTTGCCGCCGCGAAGGCCTTGTGGACAATGAACGCTCCGGACGGCCGCGAGGCGCTGGTCGCGGTGCTGAGCGGGGACCTGAAGACGTCCTCCGGATTCATTACGAAGCAGAAGCGCGATGCGGTGCGAATGATGCACACGCCCCGCACTCTGTTCCTGTTCGCGGTGAAACAGGGTATCGGATTCGCCCCGGTCCCGGGACTAGGCGCGGGCGTTTCGTCGCTGCAAGGTATTTTGTCGGATCCGAGTATCTCCGGGCGCGCGGCGACAGCGTTGTTATTGAGCACCGACAAGGACCCGGCGGTGGTTTTCGCTCTGAAGGACGCGCTCTCGGACAAAGATGCATCCGTGCGTGCAGCGGCGGCGCATTCGCTTGCGGTTCGAAACGATCCGGTGATGCAGCCGGACCTGGTGCCGCTGCTGGACGACAAGAAAGAAGCGGTGCGGCTCCGTGCCGCGGCCGGATACCTGCGGCTGGAAATGATCCGTATGGAGCCGAAGCCCGCGCCTCCCGCGCGTAAGAAACAGGTCAAGAAGGCGTCGCCATCTCCGGCCCCGGCAAAATGATGGCCGCCAGACTTACGAGATAGAGTAGGACAAATGGACAGCTTCACCCCCACAGGCCGCACGCAGGTGCGTCGCTACCCGAACCGCGGCGTCTATGACAAGGCGCAGGTTTACGGGATTCTCGACGAAGGCTTTCTCTGCCACGTCGGATTCGCAGTTGACGGCCAGCCGTTTGTCATTCCCACCGGCTACGCACGCTCCGGCGACCAGCTCTATATCCATGGATCGGCCGCCAGCCGCATGCTTCGGACCCTGCATCAGGGCGTGGACGTTTGCGTCACCGTGACGCTGGTGGACGCGTTCGTGCTGGCGCGAAGCGGATTTCATCATTCGATGAACTATCGTTCGGTGGTGGTGTTGGGAAAAGCTCGCCAGGTAACGGATCGGGAAGAAAAGCTGAATGCGCTGCGCTCGTTTACCAATCACATTGTTCCGGGGCGTTGGGACGAGGTTCGTCCGCCGACGGATCAGGAATTGAAGGCGACCACGGTGCTGGCCCTCCCCCTGGACGAGGTATCGGCGAAAATGCGCTCTGGCGGCCCGATCGACGATGACGAGGACTACGCGCTTCCCATCTGGGCAGGCATTGTCCCCGTTCGAACGCAGATGGGCGAGCCGCTGGCGGATGGACGCGTACCCGATGGGATTCCCGCGCCGGACCGCGAAAGGTTCCGCAGATGAAAGCGTTGGCGGCAATCGTGCTCGCGGGCGCACTGTGCACTGCCGCGGCGGATGACCTGCCTCCAATCCCCTCAACCCCCAAGAGGCCGGTTACCGATGAATACACGGGCGGAGTCAAGATCGTCGACGATTACCGCTGGCTGGAACCACCGTCCAGCTCGGAAGTACGCGAGTGGAGCAATTCGCAGAACGCGAGGACGCGCGCGTACCTGGACCGTTTGCCGATGCGGCGGTCCATCGGCGAGTCTCTCACGCGTCTTCTATCCACCGATTCGACGCGATTTTCAGCGCTGAGTTTCACGGGCAGCACGCTATTCGCGATCGAGACGAAGCCACCGAAGCCCCAGGCCTTTCTGGTGACGCTCGATTCCGTGGACGACCCGGGGGCGGCCCGCGCCATCGTGGATCCCAACACGCTCGACGCAAGCGGCGCGACCTCAATCGATTTTTATGTTCCGTCGCCCGACGCAAAGCTGGTCGCGGTATCGCTTTCGAAGGGCGGCAGCGAAGAAGGGTCGGTCTCGATTTTCGAGGTGGCCACCGGCAAACGGCTTTCCGACCTGATTCCGCGCGTAAATGGAGCGACGGCGGGAGGCAGTCTGGTATGGAACTCTTCCTCGACCGGCTTCTGGTACACGCATTACCCGCGGGCGGGAGAGCGCGCGCCGGCCGATCTGAATTTTTATCAGCAGATCTATTTTCACCGGATCGGCGTCGCTCAGGATGAATACGCTCTCGGAAAAGAGTTCCCGCGCATCGCGGAAGTGGCGCTCGATTCGTCGGACGATGGGAAGTACATCCTGGCTCGCGTGGCAAACGGCGACGGCGGGGATTTTCTTCACTACCTGCTGGGGGCGGATGGGAAATGGCATCAGATCACGCGGCTTTCCGACCAGACGTCGACCGCGGCGTTCGGTCCGGGGAACTCACTGTTCCTGCTGTCGCACAAAGACGCCCCAATGGGGAAGATCGTCGAGCTGACGCCCCCTTCGTTCTCGCTTGCAAACGCAAAGACGGTAGTCACGCCAGGCCGGTCGTCAATCGACGGATTCGTTCCCGCGGGACCGCATCTTTTTGTCCGCTACATGGCGGGCGGGCCGTCGAAGCTGCTCGATAAAGAAGCGGCCAAGTCTGAGCGAACCGTGGACATCCCGCCGGTTTCATCGGTCGGCGAAATGGTTCGCGTGAAGGGCGACCAGCTTCTGTTCGAAAGCCAGAGCTTCACGGAACCGTCGGCGTGGTATCGCTACGATCCCGCCACCGGGCAGGCGAAAAAGACCGCGTTATCGGAGAGCTCGCCCGCCGGCTTTAGCGACGTAGAGGTGACTCGCCAGGTGGCGGTCTCGAAGGATGGAACGCATGTTCCGATGAGCATCATGCGCCGCAAGGGGATGAAGCTGGACGGAAGTAATCCGGCGCTTCTGACCGGTTACGGTGGATACTCCATCAGCATGTCGCCCAACTTTCAGGCGCGCCGGAGAGTCTGGATGGACCACGGAGGCGTGTGGGTGGTCGCGAATCTGCGCGGGGGCGCCGAGTTCGGAGAAACCTGGCATGAACAGGGACGCCTGGCCAAGAAGCAGAACGTATTCGACGACTTCATCGCCTGCGCCGAGTATCTGATCAAGTCCAAATATACGAGCCCCGAAAAACTCGCGATCGAGGGTGGCAGCAATGGCGGATTGCTGATGGGCGCGGCGCTCACTCAGCGGCCGGAGCTGTTTCGGGCGGTGGTGAGTCACGTCGGTATCTACGATATGCTGCGCGTCGAGACCTTTCCGAATGGCGCGTTCAACGTAACCGAATTCGGGACGGTCAAGGAGCAGAATCTGTTCCAGGCCCTGTTCGGGTATTCGCCGTACCATCATGTCAAGGACGGTGTGGATTATCCGGCGGTTCTCCTGCTGACCGGAGACAACGACGGCCGTGTGGATCCGATGAATTCGCGCAAGATGACGGCGCGTCTGCAAACCGCGACGCACTCGGACCGGCCGATCTTATTACGAACCAGTTCCGGCACGGGTCACGGATTCGGAACCGCGCTGAATGAGCGCATCGAGCAGGACGCGGACGTGTTCGCGTTTCTGTTCGAGCAGTTAGGCATGAAATAATTTCCCCTCAAAGACTCTCCACCGCTACCGATAAGGCGGGTGTAACACACCGGGAAAGGATTCCCGGCGGCACATTTTCTAAGGAGAGAAATCAATGTCGTTTTCCATCAATACCAACATTGCGTCTTTACAGGCGCAGAACTACCTGCGCATCAATCAAAACTTCCAGAATCAAACCATTAACGAGGTGACTTCCGGCCTGCGCATCGTCAACTCCGGCGACGACGCGGCAGGTTTGGCGATCGCCAATACGGACCGTTCGAATGAAGCGGTTCTGAAGCAAGGTATTCAGAACGCCAATGACGGCCTGAGCCAGTTGCAGATCGCCGATGGCGGGTTGAGCAATATTTCTCAGCTTCTCGATCGGGCGCGCACGCTGGCGACGCAATCGGCGTCGGGCGCGTTCACGGGCGACCGAACCGTTTTGAATGCCGAGTTTCAGAGCGTGATCCAGGAAGTCAACCGGCAGGCCCAGGCGATCGGACTGAACCAGGGCGGCGTGTTCGCCACGAACCTGAATGTATTTGTCGGAGGCGGCACGCCGTCGGGCAACGTCACCGCCGCGGAGAACGGAACGGTTTCCGTCAATCTGAGCCAGTCGACCGTGGATGCCAAGAGCCTCGGCCTGCAAGGCGTCCAGGCGGCGGGAACCGCCGGCACCGATATCGGCCCGGGAAGCGTGGACAGCGTTCAGAATATCCTGAACAACTCGAGCAACCAGGCGTCGATCACGAACAACACCTCGACGTTCTATTTCACCGGTCCTGGCTTCGCGAACACCACCGGAAGCAACGTCATCAAAGTCGCGGTGAACCTGACCGGCGTCACCGACACGAATACGCTGGTCGCGGCGATCAATCAGGCGATCGCCAACGCCGGGAACGGCGCCAGCCAACAGGCGACCGCGTTCAAGAACGCGAACATCACCGCCGCCGTGAATACGGACTCCACCGGTAAACAACAGTTGACCTTCGAATCCAGCACAACCGCGTTCCAGGTGCAGGCAGGCGATCAAATCGCTTCCGCCTTCCTGGGGAGCTTTTCCAACGCGACGACCGCGACCGGCAATTCCGCCAACGTGACCGCGGCGGCCGCCACCGCGTATGCCGCACCCACCGCGAACGAAACCGTCAACTTCCGCATTGTGGGCGCAGGCCTGCCATCCACCGGCGCCACCGGCGAGTTCAACGTTGCGCTCCTTACTACGGATACGACCGCCGCGGCAGCGGTTACCAAGATCAACACGGCCATTGCGGCTAACGCGACTCTCGCCGCCACCGGAATCACAGCCGTGAACAACGGCGGCACCATTCAGTTCGTCGGCCGCGCCGGGCAAAGCTTCCAGGTGCAGACCGCCGGCGACGCTTACAACAGTCTGGGATTCGGCACTTTCGCGGCGTCCACCGGACTTTCGGCGACCGGCGGAGCCGGGGCGGCCGGAAACTTCGACTACAACACCATCACGGCGGCTGGCGTCGCGGCGCAAACCGCCGGGAACCAGAACCTCCAGGTCTCTCTGAATGGAGGAACCACCATCGATCTCGGCGCCATCGCCATCGGCGCCACAGGCAGCGCCGCCGCCGCGGAAACGGCCGCGATCGATGCGTTCAATGCCGCGTTCCAAGGCAACGCAGCCACGCGCGCGGCGGGCCTTCAGGCAAGCGACAACGGCGCCGGGAACATCACCATTTCAAGCTCCGGCACCAACTTCCGGCTGAACCTCTACGGTGGCAGCGCCGTCGATCAGTTCGGATTCGGTCAGACCAGCGCGGCCGCGCAAACGGTGACGGCGGTCGGCCTCGGCAACACGGCCAGTGAGTACGCCGTGAACAACAATTACAACTCCTCCGGGGCGCAGGCAAGTGTGAACGCGGACGGAAGCCAGGTGTTCCAGTTCACGGGGCTGACCAATGCCGGAGATGCGCAGACCATCACGCTTTCGGCCGTCGATGCGCAAGGCAACCAGCATTCCCTGAACGTCGCGCTCACTACCGCGAATGCGGGTACTTTGGATCAGGCGGTGACGACCATCAATGCCGCGCTGGCCGCTTCCAACGACTCGACCTTGAACCAGATCGTCGCGTTGAAGCAGTCGGGCACGAATGCCGCGGATACGGGCACCTTCAATAAAGAAGGCATCGAATTCCTGGACGCGAACGCGACCTTCAAAATCAGCCTTGGCGCCTCGCCGGCCAGTTCCGCGCCGGGCGTCAACGTTGGACTGGTCGACGGCTCTACCGGGAC
>DATGGL010000200.1:0-5876 GCA_035308605.1 Bryobacteraceae bacterium | reverse complement strand
CGCCGTAATCGACCTGGGAACCTCCCGCGACGTACCTTCGGTCAATCGCTTCTCGAGAGCAGCCAACGCCGCGTTACGCACCGTTGTGGGCGACGACATGCGCCCGCTGATCCCACGGGTACTCGAACATGCAACCCGCGTTCTAGCGGAGAGAAACCGCGCGCCGGGCAGCGTCGACCACCTGATCGACCGTAGGATTCCGGACGACGATCACACGCTCTCCGCGCGGAGCCCAGATAGCCGGGTCGGTAGTGAGGAAAATCGCCACCACGGGCGTGCCGACAGCGGCCGCGAGATGAGTAATGCCGGAATCGTTCCCGATGTACACACGAACGCGCGAGAGCCAGACCGCGAGCTCATACAAGTCAACGATGCGCACCGCATGATCGAGTACTTCCTCGGGGCCGGCGCACCATCGGACCGGCAGTTCAAGGCGTGACGCAACGGAACGGAACGACTCCAGCGGCCAATTCTTCTTTGCGCTTCCGGAGAACGGATGAATCACGGCAACATCTTCCAACGGTCCCGCAGGAACGTCGATGCGCGGGATGCCCTCAGCCGTTATGGGAAGCGCCGGGAAAAATTCGAACGGCAGATGCGCCACCGCGTCGCGAAACTCCAGGCGATTCGAACCATACCAGGAATAAATCGAATCGAACGTCTCGAGCTCTCGCACCCGCGCGTCATCCACGACGCCAACCAGGTCGAGCCCTGTGTCGGCAATCGCTCTCGCTCGATCCGCAAATCGCAATAGCGGCAGCACCGCTCGGGGAGCCCAGATTTCCGTATACTCGGCCCGCGATTGTTCCAGTTCGGGAAGCGAAAGAATCACATCGCCGATAGCCCCTGGACGAATCAGCAGGCGGCGCAAGATTACTTCAAGCCGTACAGCTTGCGAGCATTGTCCCGCAGAACCATGCGAGCCAGCTCCAGCGCCCGGTCGCGGGTGATTTCGTTGTCGCGCATCATTCCCGTCAGCGCCATGGCAAGCGCTTCCCTGCCCGTCACGCTGGCCATGTAGCCGGCTTCCTCCCACCCGTTATCCGGCGGCGCGAACGGATAGGCATCCGTCGCGAACAGAGCCTTTTCAGGAACGTATTCCAGCCACGCGCGGATCACCTCGGACACGTCGCGCGCATAATTCATGAACGTCTGTTCCGAGAAATCGGCATAAACGTTCGGTTTCGTCAGCAGCGCAGTCAATTGCCGGCCAAACGGCCATCCGCCGTGCAGCAGGACGAAATTGGTCTTCCGCAGCGCCGGATCGTTGAACAGCGGCTCCATCAGCATCGGATTCGCTCCCGCAACATTGAAGTATCCGCCTCCGCCCGCCGCCGCATGAATGTGCACCGCCATCCCCAGCCGCCCGCATTCTGTCGCGATAAAACGAAAAATGTAATCCTGCAGGGCCTTGTAATCGCCCTTCCCGGTCGCGTAGAACTTCGCTGCATCGTCCTTTGAAGGATTCCCCACTTCCAGCGTTCGAAGATACGCCATCTCGAATTTCTCCGCGACAGCTCCCGCCTGTTTGTGACGCTCCAGCGTCGCCCGAACGACCTTGCTCAAGTATTCATCGAGCGTCGCCGGTTTCGCCGCCACACCGGATTCCTGGTAATAACGTTTGAGCAGCCGATCCTCGTCCACAAAGAACGCCTTCTGATCCGGATTCTGAACGATAGCATCCGTCGGCAGCGGATACATCAACGCATCGGCGAACGGCACCCATAGAAATCGCGGCGCGGGAAGCGTGGGGCCCATCGCCACACGATTTGCCAGCATCGTTTCGATATTGAGTTGATCCAGCACATGAACCGCGTAATCCTGCCCATAATTCTTCGCGGCCGCAGCCTTGTCGCCGTTAAAAATTGCCTTGTGCGCCGCCAGAATGTCGGGCGACCCGGGCCGGTCGCGAACAGGATCGGATTGGGGCTCCAGCGTTTCCACCGGCAGCGCATCGTACCCGTCGTCCGGCTTCTCGCCAGCCGCGGTCGGCCGAACCGGATGCGCATGATTATCGATAGCCTTGATCTTGTTTATGTCGTCAAGAAGGGAAGGCTCGCGCGTGCAAGCCGCCGCAAACAAAATACAAACGGCCGCGAGCACTCGCGAAAGCAGGCGGATCATCCCCGCTATTTTACGACGCTGACCGGAAGAGAAACGTCGACCGTCTTGGGAGGCAGACACATCCGCTCGGTACAAGCCTGATAGCGGAGCTTCGCCGGGATCACCGTATCGCCCGGCGCCGCGCCGGCAGGCACCTTGAAGTGCGTCACGATCTCGAAATTGCCCGTGTACACCGAAAGCGGCTTTTCAGAAAAGCTGTACTTCTCCATCTGCGGCTTCGGATACGCGACGTCGCCCACTTCAAGCGTGCCCGGCGTCCACGTGAGCTTCAGCGGGATCAGATAGTCGTCCGAAGGCGTGTTGCTGTTGCAGTGATAGCCGCTCCGCAGCTCCACTTTGAGCTTCGCCTCAGCCATCCCGCCCGCTTTCGCCGTCAGCTTGTCCGGCGGCGCGATGGTCAGGACGTTACCTTGCGCGAAGGAATGCGGGGAAGCCGCCCACAAAATTCCCGCGAGCGCTGCGCTTCGGAGCATCATTATTTTTGTCATCTGTTTTTGCGCCGCCAGTCTTTCCCGCATGCAAAAGTTCCACGATCTCGTTCAAGTAATCGCTCTTACTGACCAGACCTTCATGCTTGGATGCGATCAGGCCGTCCCGGTCGATAATGAACGTGGTCGGCAGCGAATCCACGCCGCCGTACATCGTGGAAACTTCCTCGGTCCCGATCATCACGCGGTAGTTGATCTTTTTCTTCTCGAGATACGGCTTCACGGAGGTCCAGCCGTCCTCGTCGAGCGAAACTCCAAGAATCGCGAAATCCTTATCCTTCAGCTGCTGCTGAAATTCGATAAACCAGGGGATCTCGATCTGGCACGGGCCGCACCACGTGGCCCAAAAATTCAACAGAACGACCTTGCCGCGATAATCGGAAAGTTTGACGGTCGCCCCGGTCGAATCCTTCAGGGTGAAATCCGGAGCCTTGGCGCCTTTTCCGTCTTTCGCATCCGCTCTCACCGAACGCGTCTTCGAGCATCCGGCCAGCAGGATACTAACCGCAGCTACAACCGCAAGCGATCGCAAAGACACGTTCATCACCCCTCGAGTGTAGGCGCCGGAATAATTTCCGGCCCACCTCTCTAGATTATATCGGGATCACTTGCGTCGCAGGAAATGCGTGGTTAAACCACGCTTTACGGCCCCGGCGCCAGCGTTCGACCAGCGTAAACTCGTCGTGCCGAGGCACTCCGGAAAAGCGCCACGCCGCCGTATCGCAAAAGCTCTCGCAGGCATATCGCCTCCAGCGCGCGCTCCGTCCCGTCCGATCCTGACGCGTGAGCTTTACCTTCCGCCATTCCGCGCTCCAGCCGAGTTCGCCGCGCGCCCGGCCCCGCATTTCGCGTTCCAGCACCTGCTCCCAGCTCCGCCGCGTCGCGTTCGAACACCGCGTCCACACAAAATGAAACATTTCGTGAACCAGAATCCGCTCGAATTCGCCTTTCGACCGCAGCACCTCGGCGTCCAGCAGAATCAGGCGCCCAGGAATCGATGTCGACGCCATATGCGGCCCCAGCGACCGGCGCATCTCCACCCGGATCGCGCGCCCCGCGAGCCGAGGCAGCATCTACTGTTTTCCGGGAATGAACCGGTTGATCAGATCCGGCCGCTCAATCGTCGGCTTGAACCGCTTCTGCAGATCCCCGACCAGCGCGTCCACTCTCGCCTGCCGCAACTGCATGACGATTTGTTCGCGCACCTCGGGAAAGGGTGTAGCCGCGCGCTCCTCGGCCCGCAGAACATAAAATCCAAGCTGGATACGAATCGGGTCGCTCACCTCGCCGACTTTCAGCGCCATCGCGGCCTTTTTCAAGTCTTCCGGATACGGGCTGGTCGGCTTCACAAAACCCAGGTCGCCGCCGGATCCCTTGGTTATCTGATCGTCCGAGTATTCCGTCACCAGCTTCGCGAAATCCTCGCCGCCGCGAAGTTTCTTCACCACCTCGTCGGCAATTTTCTTGGCCTCGGCTTCGGAACGCGTCGAGGGATCGTGCGCCGCCAGCAGTGCATCGCGCGCTGCCTGCTCCAGATCGGACGCGGAGGTTCCGGCCGGCTTCGTCCCCGCCTTGAATCCGATTTTGATCAGCCTGATCCGCACCTGCTCGAAGCCCGCCTTCCGCTTCTCGTACTCGGCCTGCTCCTGCTCCGGCGTGAAAGCGAATGTGTTGATCGCGCGCGTGACCATCGCGTTGGCCAGCACCGAATCCCGCGCGGCTTCGATCTGCTCCTTCCACGGGCTCTGTTCGGCCAGCTTCAGCTTTTCGGCTTCGTTCGCCAGCTCATGGCGAACGAAAACCGCGCTGAGCGCAACCGCCGGGTCCGCCCGGAACTGCTGGAGAAATGCGGGCGACGAATTATCGATAATCCTCTGAATTTCCCCGGCCGTGACATCCCGACCATCCACCTTGACGATCACCGTCTCCGGAGTCATCTGCGCCGGCGGGGCCGGAGCCTGGGCCTGCAAAGCATACGCCATGAACGCGCAAACCAAAAAGATTTTCATGTGAGGGTCCTTCGACGCGGGCAAGGGTCTAAAGACCAAATTTACCACGCCCGCGCTACGCCGGAATCGGCCGGGTGTATGCGTTCAGATCGCGCTCGGACAGCGTGACGATGCTCTCGCGATCGTCAATCACAAAGGCCAGCCGCCAGCCGTCTTCGCTCACGATACCCGACCACGGCAGCACATCCAGTTTCGTCCGTGGCGCAATCACCCGCCCATCCTTGGCCGAAATCGACTTCGTCGTAGTTCGATGATTGTACATGTGCGTCCTCGCTTACGTGGCTGGGATTACATGGCTGCCAGAACAGGTTCCGCGGTGACCTTCTCCGCCGGCGGATCGAACTTCACGCTCACCAGCTTCGACACCCCCGGCTCCTGCATCGTGACTCCATACAGCGCCTGCGCGGCTTCCATGGTCCGCTTGGCGTGCGTGATCACAATAAACTGAGTTTCGGCCGACATTTCCTTGATCAGCCGCGTCAGCCGCTGGATGTTGGCCTCGTCAAGCGGCGCGTCAACCTCGTCCAGTATACAGAAGGGGCTCGGCGTATAGCGGAAAATCGCCATCAGCAGCGCCATCGCCGTCAGCGACTTCTCGCCGCCCGATAGCAGCAGGACATTTTGCAGCCGCTTGCCCGGAGGCGACGCGACGATATCGATCCCGCTCTCGGCCAGATTCGTTTCATCGGTAAGCCGCATCTCGCCCTGCCCGCCGCCGAATAAGGTCTGGAACATCTGCCGGAAATGTTCGTTGATCGCGTCGAACGCTTCCTTGAACCTGCGGCGCGATTCTGTGTCGAGCTCCTGAATCGCCTTCTCTGTATCGCGGATGGAATCGATCAGGTCCTGGCGCTGTGTGTTCAGGAAATCATACCGCTGCTGCGCTTCCTGGAATTCCTCGAGCGCCTGCGGATTCACCGGACCCAGCCCTTCAATCTTGTCGCGAACGTCTTTGTAGCGGTGCTCCGCTTCCGCCACGCCGGCTTCGTCCAGCTCGATCGGCTCGGTCTGAAGCGCGGCGACCTCCGACGCCGCCGCGTTCAGTTCCTTGCGGCTGGTTTCATCCAGATACTTGAGCTCGGCTTGCTTCTTGACTAACTCAAGCTCGATCTCACTCCGCTTTTCTTGTGCCGCTTGCGCTTCGATGCGCAACACTTTCAGCGATTCATCGAGAGCCGCCAGCGACGCCCGGCCTTCCGCTTCCGCTGCCGTCAGCCGTTCCACCAGTGCGATCGCGTCCGCCGTCTGTTGCGTC
>DATGGL010000199.1:0-29181 GCA_035308605.1 Bryobacteraceae bacterium | reverse complement strand
TTACATTCCATATGTAAAGCGCCGATATGTAAAGCGTCGATCTGTAAACCGGCGATCTGTGAACCGGCGAAGGATGCCGTCGACGCTTCGATCCAATGCGCGCGGCTTACGGTTTCAGGAGCGGCGGGGGAAATCCGCACGGCGATCTGGGACGGAAGAGCATGTCCGGAAGGAATGCTCGATTCGAATCCGGCGGACGTGCCTTGCGTCTCCGATGTCGAGACTACACCGGGCGCGGTGGACCAATCCGGCTTGAGGTTGGTCTCCAGCGCGGCGAATTGAGGAATTCGTAACGCGATCTGGACGGGGAGCGCGTTCGCCGGTGGAACATTTGCCTCGATGCCCGAGGAGACGACCGGCCCTAGCTGGCTGGACACGGCGGGGGTGGGCTCGGGCTGGGGCGCGGCTCCAAGTGACAGCAATCGCGGAACCTGCTTCGAGAGCGTGGTTTCCGAGAATGCCGCCGGCAGGCCCTCTTGCATCGCACGAGTTTCAGCGGCGGGACGCGAGCGAAGCTGGAGGCGGAAAGAACTGCCGTAAGACAGCTCAGGATGGTTTTGGCTGGCGTCGAACGCGCGTGGATCGATTCGATCCGGGTACAACGCCACCGGTTCTTCCGGAACGATTCTGAGCGGCACGCCCGCGGAGAACTGCATCGGTGTGGCGACCGAGGCCGCCGCCGGGAAATCCTCGCCGGCGATCGCAGGACGCGAGGCTTCTCCCAGGCGCGGCCGAACGGGCGCGGTGAGTGCCGCAAGCGCGTCCGAGGGCGCGGGTAACTTCTGATCTTGTTGCCGGGCGCCGAGCGCGGTGGCGATCGAAGCCGCCATGGGCAGCGCGGTCTGGAATTCAATGTCCCTGGCGCGGGCCGGGATGATTTTTTGGGGAACCAGCCCGCTTTGCGCAACCAACTCGGCGGCTTCTTCGGGAATTGCTTTTCTGTATGTGCCCTCGGCGGCGTTAACGGGCCATGCGAATAAGGGCGCCGCCGGCGGCTCCGCCTCGGTTTCAGCAGGAGCTTTGGGAGCTTCGACCGGCGTCGGCCGTAGTTCGGCGGCTTGCGTTTCGATGATCTCGGGCTCGGGCGCCTGCGCCAAGACCTGAGGCAGCGGTTCCGGAATGCGGACGGGGTCGTTAAATGGTTCGGCGGCTGGTTCAGCGACTGGTTCGGCGACTGGTTGCGCGGCTTGTTCAAACGCCGGTTCGATCACTTCTTCAACGACCGGCTGAACCTGCGGTGCCGGTTCAGGCTCGGCCTTAGCCTGCGGCGCTTTCGGAGCAAACGGTTCCTGGACGCGCTTAAACTGTTCGCTCAGGTACAGTTTTTCATGCTCGGAGTCGCAGAACAGTTCTCCCTTGAAGGATTTGAACAGGCTCAGCGGGCGATGACAGTACCAGCAGGATTTCTGCAAAACCGTTTTCCTGGTCCATTGATCGGCAGCGCGGCACCTGTGGAACAGACCCGGTTGCCCTAGACTCTGGGACGAAAATCCCGAAACTTAGGCCATCCCTAAGGGAAATAACGCACTTAGAGTCCGAATGCGGCCCGAAACTTTTCGGGCAGTTTCATCGGTTTCCGCTCGCGATTGCAGAAGATGTGTTTCGTCTCACCGGTCGCAAGGCGGCGATTGGCGCTGGCCTCGACCATTTCGTATCCGAAGCGGACCATGCGCGAGTGAGCTTCGGCGAGCCAGGTGCGGACGGTCACTTCTTCGTCATACAACGCCGGAGAAACGTAGCGGCAGCTCGCTTCGACGACGGTGAGCAGGACTCCCTCATCGCGCTCCATGTCGCGATAGACGATGCCCGCGGCGCGGCAATATTCCACGCGTCCAATTTCCATCCACACGAGGTAATTCGCGTGGTAGACGATCCCCATCTGATCGGTCTCGGCATAGCGGACGCGCAGGCGGACGTCAATGGTGTGAGGCACGGACCGCAATTATAGCAACCGGTCTGTAAACTCCAGAAAACCCAATGAAACCGATACTGCGCCGGATCAGTCTGTTAGTATGAGCACGTGCGAATCCGCGTTCTGTTTTTCGGGGTGATCCGGGAAATTGTAAGCTTGCGCGAGGATACGATCGAGGTTCCCGAGGGCGCGCGGCTGGAGACAGTACTCGAATCGTACAGCAGCCGTTTTCCGAGATTACGAGAGATGACCGCCAGCATCGGGATGGCCCGAAATCAGCAGTTCGCCTCGCCCGCATCGCCGGTTTTCGAAGGCGATGAAGTGGCGTTTCTGCCTCCGGTGAGCGGAGGTTCGGCGGTCTACACACATCAAATTGAAGATCCGCAGGGCCATTTTTTCGCGTTGACCCGCGATCCGATTGATGGCGGCGTCATCGCGCGCAGGCTGCTGCGCGGCGAGGATGGGGCCTTCGTCAACTTCGAGGGCGTCGCGCGAAACAATACCAAAGGACGGCCGACGCAGTATCTGGAATACGAATGCTACGAGCCCATGGCGATCAAAGTCATGCAGGAGATCGGCGTTGAGATCGCACGGAGTTTTGCTATTGGCCGCATCGCGATGGTGCATCGGCTGGGGCGGATCGGGATCGGAGAGACCAGTGTGGTAGTGGTGGTCACGGCGCCGCATCGCAAGCCCGCGTTTGAAGCCGCGCTCGAAGGGATCAATCGTCTGAAGCGCCTGGTACCGGTCTGGAAGAAGGAATTCTTCGTTGACGGCGAGGTTTGGGTGGACGGCGAATGGGACGATTCGGTCGTCCGGGCGCGTGCATGAGATATTTGCTGCCGTTCCTGGCGCTGGCGTTGGCGTCCGCGCAGAACAAGCCCAACTTCACTTCCCGGGTGGACCTGGTGAGGCTGCTGGTCAATGTCAAGAATCCCGCGGGGGAGCTGGTCGGTTCGCTCGATAAGAGCGAATTTAACGTTTTCGACCTGAACGTCCCGCAGGAGATCGCGGTGTTTGAGCGCTACACCGTGATTCCGCTTTCGGTTGCCGTGATGGTCGACACCAGCGGCTCGACATTAAAGGATTGGTCGGTGGAAGTGCGTTCGATCGGCAAATTTCTGGGCGCGCTGTTCGGAAGCGGCAATGAGCGCGATATGGCCGCGCTCTATACTTTCAACTACGACGTGACCATGCAGCACGACTTCACGCGGAACTCAAAACGTCTGGAAGAACGGCTGCGGTTCATCAAACCCGAAGGCGGGACGTCGCTCTACGACGCAATCTACCACGCCAGCCGCGAATTGCAGCGTCGAGATGGCCGGCACGTAATGGTCGTCGTCAGCGATGGCGGAAACACAACCAGCAGCAAGGCGTACAAAGACGCGCTCGACGCGGCACAGCGGGCCGATGCCGTGATGTACCCCATCGTGATCGTGCCGATCACCAACGATGCCGGACGGAACCTGGGAGGCGAGCACGCGCTTCAGACGCTGGCCGCGAGCACCGGCGGCCGCTGGTTCGATCCGACCATCAATGAGCTGGATCGAACTTTCGGAGAAATTCTGCGGGACCTTCGGGCGCAGTATATGATCGGTTATTATCCAAAGAATTTGCCGCCGGACGCGCCGCGTTTCCATACGGTTCGCGTGGAGCTGAATCGCAAGGATTTGCGGGCGCAGACGCGCACCGGATACTATGGAGAGGAATCGCGCTGACTGGCGCAATGAAAAGAGAACGTGCCCGGAAAAATTAGCACGACCAAAGCTCCGGACCAGACCTTCGAAGAGGTAAATTACCTCAAGAAGCTGATCGATGACCGAACCACGGTGCGCGTTCGCCTCAGCGACAACCAGGAAGTGGAAGGAATCGTCGAGTTTTACGACACCAACTTCATCCGGCTGACGCGCGCGGGCGGTCCGAATCTGTTCCTGTTCAAGCACGACATCAAGTACCTTTACGAGCTCTGACGTTGGCCTCTTTTGTCGAAACAGCCGCCGCCGTCGCTCGCGAAGCGGGTACGCTCATCGCGGATTATCTGGAGCGCAAAGTCGGATTTGAACTGAAGGGCGATTTCGATCTGGTGACGGAAGCGGATCGCGCCAGTGAGAAACTGATCGTCAGCCGATTGAAAGCGGAATTTCCTACGCACGCCATCGTCGCGGAAGAGGGCGGGGGACAGGAAGGGTCGTCTGAATACCGCTGGTACGTCGATCCGCTGGATGGAACCACCAACTTCGCGCACGGGTTTCCTGCATTCAACGTGACGATGGGGCTGGAGCGGGCCGGCGAGTTGATCGCGGGCGTGGTGTTCGATCCGCTCCGGAATGAGATGTTCTCGGCGGAGCGCGGTGCCGGGGCATTTCTGAATCAGAAGCGGATTCTGGTTTCCAAAGTGTCGAATATTGAATCGTGCCTGGTTGCCACGGGCTTCCCGTCGCGCAAGCGTCACGAGAACGTGAACGTTCACTTCTACTATCAGCTCGCGATGCTATCGCACGGCGTGCGGCGGGCCGGATCGGCGGCGCTGGATCTCTCTTATGTCGCCTGTGGAAGATTGGACGCGTTCTGGGAGTTTGGCCTGAATCCGTGGGATATCGCGGCGGGAGTTCTGCTCATCCGCGAGGCGGGCGGGACGTGCTCTGACATGCATGGGGGGGCGCTCAGTCTGCGGGGTCCGCATATTTTGACGGATAATACGCTGCTGCATGATGCGATGGTGAGTTTGTTCGGCGAGATTTTCGCGGGGCAGTATCGTTTTCAGTTGCCTGAGATGCACGGGTAATTGGTGGCAACCGCGCACTGGCGAGCGCGGTTCTGTGTCGACATTCACGGATAACACGCTGGGGCATGAGCCGATGGTGAGTTTGTTGGTGGCGGGCAGTCTGTTACCCGAGGTGCAGGGGTAAGTTGTGGCGCCCGCTCACTGGCGTTCGCGGTTCTGTGTCGGTAAGCCGGGGCTGAGACACGCAACGGATAACACGCTGGTGCATGAGGCGATGGTGAGTTTGTTGGGGGCGGGCGGTCTGTTACCCGGGGTGCAGGGGTAAGTTGTGGCACCCGCTCACTGGCGTTCGCGGCTCGGTGTCGTGGGTGAATGTGGGCTAGACGTGGATGAGGCGGGTTACGAACCAGCCTAGGCCAGCGGCTAACAGGATGCCGGCGCTCATACGGCGGGTCATGGGCGAGGTCCATTTCAATGCGATCCAGGCCAACAGGACTACTAACAATACCTGCATCGTGATGGCTCCGGCCAGGTACGTCGCCGGAAATGCGGCGAAGTACAGGCCGTGGAATAGACCCAGGACCAGCACGACGGCCCAGCGGCTGCCGGCTTGGGGTAGCGTCAGGATCTCCAGCGCCAGGTAGGCGACCGTCAATGCCATGGCGGCTTCGACAAATCTGGGTGACAGCGTCCAGGGGATTTTCGGTGCGATCGGGCGCATGATCCATTCGCCTGCGAGATACATCGTCATCAAGAGGAGTCCCTCGCGCGGCGTGCGGGTGGCCACGACGAGAATCAGCAGAAACAGCACGGCCGGGCTGACGATCGCGCGCCAGATGCCGGTGCCCATTTCGCGCGAGACGACCTCGAATCGCGACGGCGGGCGGAAGCGAATCTCTGAGCGGGGGAAGGACTGGTCGAAGACGACCTCATCGGTGTTGGGGCCTGGGTTTGGCCCTGGGTTGGGGCCTTGGTGTGGATTTAACAGTGTCGCGTTCAATAAGTGCACGTGGTTCGGCACCGTGACCTGATAGTAGGTGCATTCGACCTCCAGCCGCTCGATCAAGCCGGGAAATTCGTAATTGGCGACGCAAACATAAGTGCCGTCTTCTTCGTGGCATTTTGCCGAGGTCCGCTGGGCTCCGGCGAAACGAATATGATCGATCAGCGTTTCCGGATTGGCGACGTGCGCGGCTTCGTACATGGGCATGCGGAGCTCGTAAACGGCCGTGGGACCGTCGACGCGAAGCTCGCCGGTACTCATGCTCACAACGTGCGCCCATCCAGGTACGGCGGCGAGCAGCGCGGCGATGCTAAAGGCTCTCAAGATGCGCTCTCCGCAACCGGACCAGAATCAGCCGCAGGGCGGCCATGATTGGCACCGAGAAAAACATCCCGGGAATCCCGCCCAACTGTTCGCCCGCCAGCACGCCGAACAGCACCAGTAAAGGGTGCAGCTCGATTCCCTGGCTCATCAGATAAGGATTCAAGACGTAATCCTGGAACAAGCGGTAAATCACCAGGAAAATAATGACGGTGGGCACGTGAGGATAGCCGGTTACGGCGCAAACCACCACGATCGTGATTCCGCCCGCCAGCGGGCCGAGCGCCGGGATGAATTCGAGCACCGCCGCGACCCCGGCCAGCAGGATGGGGAATGCCACACCCGCGACGGCCAGAAAGATCGAATAAGACGTGAACGTCGCCAGCGAGAGCAAAACCAAAGCCCGGATGTACTGCGCCAGGAGAACATGAAGATCCAGCAGGAGACTGTTGACCAGAGGCTGCCTTTGCCGCGCGAAGCTCTCGACGATGGCGGCCCGGATCATCATTCCGTCCTTGAGAAAAAAGAAACCCAGGATCGGAATCAGGACGACCGTTAATATCGCGCTGATTCCGGAAATAATATGGGTGCTGGCGGCCGTCAGCATCGGGCCCGCGGCGTTGCCCAGATCGACCAGCCGGGCGTCCACGTAAGTCGTAATCTGAGGGCGCCAAGGCTCCAGCCATCCCGGGATCGGGAGACTCCCCATCGGATCTGCTTTCACCGCCTGCGGCAGGCGGCTTGCGAGCGCGCCCGCCTCGTCTGACACGCGCGTTCCGAGTGGAATGATCGTGAGCGCGATCGCGGCCGTGAGAACGGCATAAACGAGTCCCAACGACACCACGCGAGGAATCCGGGCATGAAACGTCCGCTCCAGCGTATTCACGACCGGGGCCAGAAGGAATGCAAAGGTGAGGGCAAGTGCGAAAAGAAGCAGCGTCCTGCCGATTTCGTGGACTACGACCAGCAACAGCGCGAAAAGAAACAGCGTCCACGCGATGTTGATGGTACGCCGGTCGATACCTAGCATGTCTCGGACGATTACTATAGCATTAGTGACTCAAACGCCAGCAGAGCACATGCGGGCGCTGGTCGCGGGGCTGGAGGAGCTGGAAGACAAACTCCGGGCGGGCGGCGGCGCAAAGAAAATCGAGAAGCAGCATAGAGAAGGAAAGCTGACCGCACGCGAGCGGGTTTCAAAGTTGATCGACCCTGGCACTCTGTTCCTGGAGATCGGGCTGCTGATCGCTTATGACCGCTATGAGGGGCAAGCGCCGGGGGCCGGAGTGGTCACGGGGCTGGCGCGGATCGAGGGCAGGCCGGCGGTAATCGTCGCCAACGACGCGACGGTCAAAGCGGGGGCCTGGTGGCCCGAGACGATCCACAAAATTCTGCGCGCCCAGGAAATCGCCATGCGAAATCGACTTCCGATCGTGTATTTGGTCGATTCGGCGGGCGTGAATCTGCCCTATCAGGATGGAATTTTTCCCGGGCAATACGGCGCGGCGCGGATTTTCTATTACAATTCGCTGATGCGCCGCAAACTGCGCGTTCCGCAAATCGCCGCCGTCATGGGGATGTGCATCGCCGGCGGCGCGTACCTTCCGGCGCTTTCCGACGTGATCATCATGGTCGAAGGGACCAGCTTCATGGGCCTGGGCGGGCCGAACCTGGTAAAGGGAGCGGTCGGCGAGGTGGTGGATGCGGAATCGCTCGGCGGCGCGCAGCTCCATACACGCATCAGCGGTGTGGCGCATTACGCGGCCAAGGACGATGCCGAATGCCTCGCCATGATCCGGGAGAAATTGCGTGAAGTTGCGGAGCCGGCGGCAGTCCCCAAGGGAGTCGCGCCGGCGGTACCCGCCGAGGTCCTGTACGATCTGCTGCCCGCGGATCACCGGCTGCCGTACAACATGGAAAACGTCATCGAAGGTATCGTGGATGCGGGTGATTATCTCGAATTTCAACCGGGACACGCGCCGGAGATGCTGTGCGCCAACGCGCGCCTGCACGGGCGGGCGATCGGGGTGATCGCCAATCGCCGCGGATTTCTCAAAACGCCGGGCGGTCCTCGCATTGGGGGCATCGTCTATACAGAGTCGGCCAGAAAAGTCGCGTACTTCGTGGAGAATGCCGAGCGTCAGAATCTGCCATTGCTGTATTTGCAGGATGTCTCGGGTTTCATGGTTGGCGCGGATGCGGAGAGCGAAGGAATCATTCGCGCGGGGGCGGAAATGGTGGAAGCGATGGCCTGCGCAACGGTTCCTAAAATCATCCTTACGCTGAATCACGCGAGCGGCGCGGGATATTACGCGATGGCCGGCCAGGGATTCGATCCGCATTTCACCTTTGCCTGGCCCACCGCGCGCATCGGAGTGATGGAGGGTGAATCCGCGGTCCAGGCAGTCCACGGACCGGAACTTGCCCGATACAAAACGTCGGGCGAGCCGGTTCCCGAGGAACTGGAAAAACGCATCGCGCAAACTCGCGCCGATTATGAGCGCTGGCTGGACGCCCGCCACGCGGCCGCGCGCGGGCATGTGGATGCCCTGATCGATCCTCTGGAAACGCGCCGCATTCTTTCTTTCGCATTCGACGCCGCGATGGCGTATCCACATCGCGAACATCTTCCTATCGAAACTTTATGAGCTTAATGCCACTATGAGCTTACGCATCGAACAAGACGGACGTCTGTGCCGCATCGCCCTTGCGGCGCCCGATAAACGCAATATTCTCGACGAAAAATCCTGCCGCGACCTGCTTCATGAATTGAGCGACGCGGCGGCCGATTCCGGCACCGGCGCAATCCTTATAGAAGGCGATGGCCCGGTATTCTGCGCCGGGACCGAAACCGACGATCAGGACCTATTTACGATCGGACGGCGGATCGGCAAGCCGGTGATCGCCGCCGTTCAAGGCGTCGCGCTTTCCGGCGGCTTGGCGCTGGTGGCGAATGCGCATGTCGTTGTCGCGGCTCAGGGTACCAGCTTCGGACTTACGGACATCCGGGAAGGGAAGTGGCATGAATCGGCGTTCCGGGCGGTCGCAGCCGCGCTGGGCGATCGCCGCGCGCTCGAACTGGGGTTGACCGGCCGGGTTTTCTCGACGCCGGAAGCGCTCGCCTGGGGGTTGGTCCACCACGTGGCGCCCGCATTTGAATTGGACGACCGGGCCACGGAGATCGGAATGGTTCTTGCTAACGCGAATCCTACCGCGGTCCGCAACGCGCTGGCTCGAAGCTCCCTTAGTAAGAATGGTCCTCAAGAGTAATGCGTGCTATGTCTCATTTCCAAATTGGAATAGTACTTGCAATGAAGAGGTCATGCGTGAACATTTACCTGACCTGCGACATTTATGCTCAGAGCTAGTTTCCATCGTATTCCCCTCTGACAAGCGCAATCCGCGGGCGCTATCAGGAAATCTGGAAGAGATCGGCGAACGGACGGCCGTGGTGCTGTCGGATGCCCCGATCAAAGGCGGCTCCAAGATTCGCATTGCGTGCCAAACACATGCTTTAAAGGGCGTGGTGAAATCGTGCACGTTTCAGCAGTGGCTCGGCTTTTTCGTGGAAGTCGAACTGGATGCGGATTCTCAGTGGTCCCCGGCGTGGTTTTCGCCGCAGCATCTTTTTGCGCCATCGCCGAAGAATGGCGTCGCTCCGAAGGCGCAGCCGCCTAAGTGGTTGCCCTTAGGATTGGCCTCAGGATACTGAGGAAAAACTGCGGGCAAATTTTTCTAGGGTCCAGAAACGCCGCGCTGATTTACTCCTCTCTCAGGGCGACCATCGGATCCACATTTGCCGCGCGACTGGCGGGGACATAACCCGCTGCCAGTGCGACCACCAGGAGCGCGAAGGACACCGCGAGGAACGTGCCTGGGTCGGTCGCACTGGTTTCATAAAGTTGTTCGCGGATCAGCCGGGTGAGCGCGGCGGCTCCCGCGGCGCCGATCACGACGCCCGCCAGGGCCAAGATCAGTCCCTCTCCCAGCACCAGCTTCAAGACCCTCCCCCGAGAAGCCCCCAGCGCCATCCGGATGCCAACCTCTCTGGTCCTCTGGGCGACCGAATATGACATTATGCCGTAGATTCCGGCGGAGGCGAGCAACACCGCCAGCGCCGCGAATATCGCGAGCAACGCGGTGTAGAAACGCGGCGCACCCACCGATTCCGCCACTAGATCGGTCATCAGCCTGATCTCCCCGATAGGCTGGCCTGGATACTTTGTGCGGATGATCTGCCGAATCGCAGGCGCCAGCGCCGACGGGTCCCGTGTGCTTCGCACGGCCAACACGGCCCCGAACGCGGCGCCAAGATACTGACGGTAGGGCCGATAGATCTCCGGTTCCGGTTGATCGGAAAGCTGGCGCTGACGAATTCCGCCCGTCATGCCCACCACTTCGAGCCAGGGTCCGGACGGGAGTCCGGACATGTTCACGCGTTTTCCAATGGGATCTTCCTGGGGCCAATAGCGGCGGGCGAGCACGTCGTTGATGATGGCGACTTCCGGCGCGCCCGCGCTGTCAGCCTCCGTGAACGTCCGCCCTTTTAGAAGGGCGATGCCCATGGCCCGGAAATAATCCGTGCTGACGGATCGCAGTTGCGCTCCGTGATCCTGTTTGGGATTTGGGTCGCCTTCGAATCCGACGCGCGTATGGGCTTCCATGGCGCCGAGTGGTTGGACGGTCCCCATTGCGGCCGCCGTCACTCCCGGGAGCATCCGAATCTGCGCGACGAGTTCACCGTATTGCGCCGCCTGGCGAGCCTCGATATCCTTTCGCGCGTTTAATGAAGTGATGGCTTCAAGAAAACTCGGCATTGGCACCTGGATGATCAGTGTATTTTCGGGATGAAATCCGAGGTGTACTTCCATCAGGCGCGAGAAGCTGCGAATCATGAGGCCGGCGCCGGCCAGCAGGATGATCGAGAGCGCGGTCTCGGCGACGATCAACATGCCTCGAAAGCTAAATCGCCGCCAGCCTCCGGCACTCGATGATTCCTTAAGCATCGGGTTCAAATCCGGCCGGGAGAGCTGAATGGCCGGGGCCAATCCGAACGCGAGTCCGGTGAGCATGGCGACGGCGAAAGCAAATCCCACCAATGGCAGATCGACTCCCGGGGCGTCGAACGGCGAGAGCGGCGCGCGCACCGGGAACGATGTCATTAAGATCCGCGCGCCCCACGAGGCGAGAACCAAGCCGATCGCTCCGCCGGCGAGGGCCAGCAACAGGCTTTCGGTAAGCAACTGGCGTGCGATGCGCCATCTTCCCGCACCCAGGGCGATTCGCACCGCCATTTCGCGCCGCCGTCCGGCAGCGCGCGCCAGGAGAAGGTTCGCGACGTTCAGGCACGCGATCAGCAGGACGAAGCCAACCGCGCCCAGCAGAACCATCAACTGGGTCCGATAGCGATCGCCATCGCCCAGTTTGGTGGGGCCGATTCGCGGATGCCAGTTTTGGCCGGTCTCCGGAAACTGGATCGCCATGGCGTGCGCGAAGGCGTCCAGTTCACTCTGCGCCTGCGGGAGCGTGGCTCCGGGATGGAGGCGTGTATAAATGATCGAACCTCCGCCCCGGCGATTCGCAAGTTCCTGTGCGGAAAATGTCCACGGCGTCCAGATATCGTAGGCGCTGATCGGGAACTGAAATCGCGCCGGCATGATGCCAACTACGGTGTAGCTCTCATTGTCCAGTTCAATGGTCGGTCCGATCACGTTGGCATCGCCCGAATAGCGCCGCCGCCACAACCGTTCCGAAAGCAGCGCGACGCGGGGAGCGTCGGAACGGTAATCCTCATTCGTGAAAACGCGGCCGAGCGCCGGCGTCACTTTGAGCGCCGGAAATGTACCGGCTGACAGCGCCCGCCCGTAAATGCGCTCGGCGTCGCCCAGATGATCGGTGAGCGTGGCGGAGAAGAACCGGTCGACCGAGAGCTGCTCGAAGACGCCGCCTCGCTCGCGAAGCGCCACGAAATCGGCGAGCGATGTTCCCGTGATGTTGCCCCTGGTATCCACGGTGCCGATCTCGTATAAGTGCGCGGAATCGGCGTAGGGAAGGGGCGAAAACAGGACGGCGTGAATTACGCTAAAGATCGCGCAGTTGGCGCCCATGCCCAGGGCCAGCGCGCCCACGGCCAGGGCCGTGAACCCGGGTGACTTTCGCAAACCGCGGACTGCGTAGCGTACATCGTCCCACATGATAGAAATCTAGCATGTGATTATCGGGTCTGATGCTTTACAATTCTTTTACATCTTGGCGTAGGATTAACGTCCGGAGCGTCGCTGATAATTGAAAACATGAGCAGTACCGTCCTGATCGTGGAAGACGTCGATACCGTTGCGTCCACGCTCGAAATTGCCCTCAGCGTCATGCCGGAAATCGATGTCGCCACAGCCGCCAGCGCGGAACAGGCCTGGGGGCTGATTCAAGCCCGCACCAGTCCGCTTGCCGCGATCGTGACCGATCTTCAGATGCGCGGAATGGACGGGTTTGAGCTGATCGAGCTGATCCGCGCCCATCCGCTTCACCGATCCGTGCCTATCATGGTGATTACCGGGTCTTCCGATCCAGACGCGCCGGAACGGGTGCGCCAACTGGGCGGCAACGCATTTTTCACCAAACCTTATTCCCCGATTCTCGTCCGGGAAAAACTGGAGCAGTTGCTCGATCATGACTTGCCTACGTCGTAGCCGATTCTTCCCCATCGGGGGTATCGCGCTGTGGCTTGGCGGATTCGCATTGCATGCGCAATCGACGCCGGAGCTGCGCGAAATCCTCGACCGTTTGACGAAGCTGGAAGACGCCAACCGCGCGCTCACCAGCGAGGTTCATTCGCTCCGGCAGGAGCTGGCGGCCGCGAAGTCCAGCCCTCCGGTGGATGCCGTTGCACAGGGTCAGGACCCACAAGCGCAGGACCCGCAAGCGCAGGACCAGATGAGCGTCGTGAAGGCGCGCGTCGATGAGCTGGCGCAGTCAAAGGTTGAATCGTCCCAGAAATTGCCGATTCGAGTGACCGGCATGGCGCTGTTCAACGCCTATGTCAACGGCCGGTTCAATTCGGGCTCGCAAAACACCGCGATCGCTTCTTTAACACCGGGAGATGCTACTGGCGGCGGCTCGCTGAGTCAGAGCATCGTGGGGCTGGCGTATGACAGCCCGACCTCGGTGCTGGGAGCGAAGGTGTCGGGATCGTTGAATCTGGACTTTTTCGGCGGTTCCGCCAATTCCCTGAACCACCTGGTCCGATTGCGGACGGCGACCATCTCGCTAGACTGGAAGAACACGAGCATTCTGGTGGGTCAAGACAAGCCCATTGTTTCGCCACGAGATCCAACTTCATTGGCGCAAGTCGGCGTCTCGCCACTCACAGGAGCCGGGAATCTGTGGCTGTGGCAGCCGCAAATTCGCGTCGAGCAGCGCTTCCACTTCGGCGATACCTCGGGGATCCGGCTGCAAGCGGGTGTGGTGCAGACCCGCCAGCTTGGCAGCGAAGCGGATGGCTATAACTCCTACGTTCCTCCTCCGTCGGGTTCTCCGCCGGTGGAGCATTCCGAGCCGGGGGCGGAAGGCCGGGCTGAGTTGTGGCATCAGTGGGGCGACACGGCTCGCTTCGAAATCGCTCCCGGGTTTCATTACAATTCGAGCAGCGTTGGACCGTATTCGGTTCCGTCGCAGCTTTTTTCTTTGGACTGGCTGATCCGGCCCATGAATCATCTGGAGCTGTCGGGTTTCTTCTACCAGGGACAGAACATCGCGGATCTGGGGGCGCTGCCGCAGGGCTGGTTATTCCACGGCTATCCCAATGTCCGGCCGGTACACAGCACCGGCGGCTGGGCGCAGCTTCGGATTCCTATTACGGACCGCCTGGCTTTCGACTTTTACACCGGACGGCAGGACGATCGCAATTCTGATCTGTCGCGCGGGTACATCGGCCTGAATGCGGGTTATTTCGCGAACGTGATGTACCGGATCGCGCCCAATGTGATGATCAGCGTGGAAGGCGGTCAGGTGCGGACGCTGTATCTCAACAACGGCACGCGTCTTAATAATCATTACGATCTGGCGCTCGCCTACATGTTCTGATGAGAGTTTTTCTGACAATCGGCGCTGCGTTATGCGGCGTGTCGCTGCTTTCGGGAGGCTCGGTCCACGGAGAGATTGCGATCGTTTCGTCACACGATCCGGACGTCCGGAAGCATTCCGATTACTCAGGCGTGGTTGTCTGGCTCGAGCCGGTATCGGGAGCGCTGCCCGCGCCATCCCCGGGAAAGACGGAGATGATCCAGAAGGGCAAGCGATTCATTCCGCATGTTCTGGCCGTTACCGTCGGGACTACGGTTGATTTTCCCAATTACGACCCGATCTTCCATAACGCATTTTCCAACTACGACGGCCAGATATTCGATGTCGGTCTGTATCCGCCGGGCACGTCGAAAACGATTTTGTTCCGGAAAGAAGGCGTGGTGCGGATCTTCTGCAATATCCATCCGGCGATGAGCGCCGTGATCGTGGTGCTGAAGTCGCCCTACTTCGCGACGTCAGGCAAGAACGGAGCCTTTACGATCCCCAATGTTCCTTCCGGCAGCTACCGGCTCCACGTCTTTCACGAACGCGCGACCCAGCAAACTCTGGACAATCTGACGCGAACGGTCGATGTTTCTTCCAGCGTGGCAGAAGCAGGTAAAATCAGCGTTTCCGAAAGCGGTTACCTGTTGCTGCCGCACAAAAACAAGTATGGGAAAGACTATCCGCCGGCCGATACCGGGTCGTACTCTGGGGTAAAGCCGTGAGCTTTTCGCGCCTGTCGCTGCTGTGGAAGATCCTGCTGCCGACCTCGATCGTGTTGACGGTCGTGTTCGCCGCCGCGGGATGGATCGTGCAGAGCAGCGTCGCCAAGACCACGACCCAAAGCGTCGAGCACGAAGCCCGCGCCAGCTTTCAGGCTTACGAATCGTTGTGGAAGTCGCGGGCCGACCGGCTCGCGGCGGTCAGCCGCATTCTGAGCACGATGGCCTCGGTCCGAGCCGCATTCGGAACCGGCGATCAGGCGACGATCCGCGATACGGCCGGCGAGTTGTGGTCGAAGGTCTCGACCGAAGATGCGTTTTTCCTGGTCGCCGACCCGCAGGGAAAAGTGATCGTCTCGCTGGGCGCGCCGGTCGCCGTGCATCCGAACGAGAACTTCCCCGAAGTGCAGATGGCGAGCGCGCGTTTCCCCGAGCAGGCTTCGGGATTTGTGCACAGGGGTGGAGAACTGTTTCAGGTCGTGATCACGCCCGTGTACGTTCAGGCCGGCAGCGGCACTGGCCTGTTAAATGTCCTGGTCGCGGGATATGGCGTCGACAGCAGGGTTGCGTCGCAGTTGAAGGATGAGACGGGAGGAAGCGATTTCGTATTCGTTACGGGGCGCCAGGTGGTCACTTCCACGCTGCCTCCCGAAATCATTGGGCCGCTGACTTCTCGCCTGGTGGAAAAACAAACGAGCCCCAACGACGATTACCTGGTGCTGGCGACGCCGCTGCTGGATATCCGCCGGGAGCCGCTTGGGCAGCTCTTTATTCTCCGTTCGTTTGAAGCCGCGCGCCAAAGCATTGCGACGCTGCGGCGGGATATCGTCGTGCTGTGGCTTTCGGCATTATTCGCCGCGCTGCTGGTGACGTATTTCGTGGCTCGCCGGATCATGCGCCCGGTGGCGGAACTGGATCGGGCCGCGGCCGAGATCGCGCACCAGAACTACGATTATCGCGTCGACGTCCGCAGCGGCGATGAATTGGGGCGGCTGGCCGGGACGTTCAACGGGATGTGCGAATCGATTCAGCAGGCGCGGGAAGAGCTGACGCGGCAGGAACGTATCTCGACCATCGGGCGGCTCTCCACCAGCATCGTTCACGATCTGCGCAATCCGCTGGCGGCGATTTACGCGGGCGCCGAAATGTTGTTCGACGGCAATCTGCCTGCGCATCAGGTTCGGCGGCTGGCCAATAATATTTATCGCGCGTCGCGCGGTATTCAGGATATGTTGCAGCAGCTTCTTCACATATCGCGGGGGAGTTCGGGGCTGGTGGAAGTATGCGCCGTGCGCGATGTCATCTCCGCGGCCTGGTCGGTGGTCGAAACCGAAGCCGATGCGCAGAACGTGAAGCTGATCAGCGATGTCCCGGACGGCCTTGAATGTCTCATGGAACGCGCCCGCATGGAGCGCGTGTTCTGCAATCTCTTCGAGAACGCCGTGGAAGTGATGACCAGCGGCGGTACCGTCCGGATCCAGGCGACGGCCGAGGATGCCGGCGTGCTGATCGTCGTTAAAGACACCGGGCCTGGAATCCAACCCGAAGTTCGCGGCCGCCTGTTCCAGCCGTTCGTAACGTTTGGCAAGAAAAATGGTCTGGGCCTCGGACTGGCGCTTTCGAGGCAGACGCTGCTCGACCACGGCGGCGATATGTGGGTGAACGGCAGCGGGCCCGGCGCGGAGTTTCATATGCGCCTGCCGCGCGAGAATCTCGCGAAGGAACGCCGCACGGAAATCCACAGCGCTGCATCGTAGGCGCGAATCGCGGCCGGCTGCGCAATTCAAGCCTATATAATGAAGAAACTATGCGCTCGCTGGTCGTGTTTTGCGCCGGCACGATGTGGCTGCACGCGCAGTCCGCGGAGCTAACACCGGAAACGCTGCTGCTCGCGAAGATTCGCCAGCATATGAGCGAGAGCCTGCAACGCCAGCCGAATTACACCTGCGTCGAGACCGTGGAACGCTCGAACCGCACCGGAGCGGCCCGGAAATTTCAATTGGGCGACACGCTGCGGCTGGAGGTCGCGCTGGTGGACGGGAAAGAAATGTTCGGTTGGCCGGGCGCGAAGAAATTCGAGGACGGCGATTTGCGTACGATCGTTCCGAACGGAGCCATCGGAAACGGAAACTTCGCCCTTCACGCGCGGGCGATATTTCAAACTTCCGCGGCTACGTTCGATTATCGCGGCAATGAGGATGGCGCGGTCCGCTACGATTTTCGCGTCCCCCTGATGCTCAGCGGCTATAAGATTCAAGTTGCGGACAAAGAGGCGATCGTGGCGTATCACGGCTACTTTGTGGCCGATCCCACGACGTTGGATGTACGCCGGATCGAAGTTGTCGCCGACGATATCCCCCGATCTCTTGGCATGGCGCAAGCCATCGATCAGGTGGATTACGCGCGGCTGCGGATCGGCGACGGGGATTTTTTGCTGCCCACGGCGAGCGAGCTGACCATGGTGGATCTCGACAAACAGGAGCACCGGAATCGCGTCCGCTTCGCTTCGTGCAAGCAGTTCACCGGCGAATCTGTCCTGACGTTCGATGAAGCTCCCGCGGTGAGCAGTTCTCCTCCGGCGCCTCTGGCGGAAGTCGATGTGCCGGCGGGTATGGGCTTGACGTTGTCCCTGCTGGACGCGGTGGATGCCGACCGCTCCGCGATTGGGGACCCGGTCCGGGCTCGTCTCGATGTCGAGCTGAAACAAAAGGGCAGGCTTCTTTTTTCGAAGGGCGCCATTGTCAGCGGGCGCGTGACACGGGTGGACAGGCAGGAACAGTACACGCTGCTCGGGATTGAGTTTTCTGAAATCGAGTCTGACACCGCGCGAGCTCGCATCACGCCGCGTTTCGACGACCTCGGCGGCGGCGACGGAATGCTGATTCCACGCGCGCGGCGGCCTAGTTTCTCATTGCGGCCTGGTGAAGGCGTCATCCCGCTTCGCCCCGGCCATCACCGCCTGGAACGCGGCATTCTGATGTTCTGGAGAACCTAATTGATCCATCTGACGAGCGATACCGGGGATTTATTCACCCAGGCGTTCACTTTTGCGCAGAGACAGGTGCGCAAGCTGGTCGAGAAACATCCCCAGTTTTATCCGCTGTACACGCAGAACGGCGTGTGGAAACACGAAGGTCCGGCATGGACGCATTGGTGCGACGGGTTCCTTCCGGGCATGATGTGGATCTTCCACAAACATGCTCCTCCGGATTCTCCGGAAGCGAAGGCGTGGCTCGATCTGGCAGTCAAGTACACTAAGCCGCTGGAGCCCCGGAAGCACGATCGCGACGTCCACGATCTCGGGCTGCTGTTTCTTTCTACTTACTATCGCTGGTACCGGATTACCAAAGATCCGGCCCAGCACGAGGTGCTGATCGAAGCGGGCCGGACGCTGGCGCTGCGATTCAAGGAGAAGGGGCAATATCTGCGCTCCTTTGTGGCGGACAATTCGCTGTTCATCGACATCATGATGAACGTCGGAATCATTTTTTACGCCGCCCGCGAAACCGGCGACCGGCGGCTGCGCGATATCGCGGTTCGTCATTCGCTGACGACACGGCGTGTGCTGGTCCGCGGCGACGGGTCGACCGCGCACGAAGGGATTTTCGATACGGACACCGGCGAATTCCTGCGGCAGACGACGCATCAGGGCTATCGCGGCGATTCGTGCTGGTCGCGCGGATTGTGCTGGGCGCTGTACGGGTTTACCACGTGCTACGAATACAGCCGCGATCCGCATTTCCTGGAGACGGCGCGGGCCTGCGCGGATTATTACATTTCGCACTCGCCCGCCGATGGGATTCCGCCGTGGGATTTTAACGCGCCGGCGGAGAATCGAACTTTGTTGGACACGTCGTCGGCCGCGATCTGCGCTGCCGGGTTGCTGCGCTTGTGCAGACTGGAGCCGGATTCGCTAAAGGGGCATTTTTACTGGTCGACGGCGGTGCACATTCTGCGATCGCTGTGCGAGAAGCACCTCGCCAAATCCGATCCCAAGTGGGAGGGGATTTTGCGGGGAGGCGTGTACCATGTGCATAAAGGGCTGGGAGTAGACGAATCGGTGATGTGGGGCGAGTACTTCTTCTGCGAGGCGCTAGAGCGCGTGCTTTGGTAAGCTTCCTGAGAATAGATGGCGTCGCACTTTCAACTTCAGAACGGCGAGCGATTCGTTGAGTCCACGTCGAAAGAGGGAATCGTATGGTTACACACGGGAGTTTCGATCACTCTTGAGTTCGTGGCGACGGGTTCGGCGACCGGAGCCGACGCGCGCGATGTGATTTCCGACACTCCTACCGTCGTGGCGGTTTCGAATCTTAAGAAGACTCACGCCAAGGTCACCTTCACACTGACGGGAAAAGGGACCGGCGTGGTCGGGATTAAGGGCAAAGACGGCACGGCGAAACCTCCTTCGCTGGTGGTGATCGCGGGCGATTTCAAGAACCAGACCGATATGGAGATCGATCTCCTCGCGGATATATGCCGCGATTCCGATCCGGTGAAAACGCTGGCGGTGCAGCGTCTGCTGTACAACGAAGAGAACAATCTCTTCAATCAGCTCAACGCAGTAAATGTCGGGAAGTTTGGCAAGTTGGGGTGCGGCAAGGTGGTTAAGGCGAGCGGGATCACGCTGTTCGACCAGGTGAGCGAAATTAATTATGAGCAACCGTACCATGAGCCGCTGGACGCCGTAAAAGATCGCACCGACGTCCGGTACACAACCAAGACCATCGAGAAAGTAAGAAACGCGATCAAGCTAATTCTTCATAAGGGCATTCCAGTTCGCGTTGGCGTCCTCGACAGTCCCGTCGGAATGTTCGTTCAGGACCAGAAGCTTATTGCCTACTATGCAGGCGGACACACGACGTTGATTGTCGGATGCGACAAGAACGCCAGCGAGTTCATGTACATCGATACCTGGCCAGGCGGCTCGCAGATGCCCTACGAGGGCGGCATCGTCAACACTAATTTCAGCGGGCCGTGCTGGTACATGGGGCGCTATCTGGCGGAGTATTATTACACGCGACTGGTCCCGGGAGACAAAGCCGGACCGCCGAATTTGATTCGATCGGACCTGACGACGGCGGGCTCCTTCAACGGTTTCCGTAACTACCTGGAAATCGTTTCTGGACCACCAGTCCCACTCTGAGCCGCGACCAGAGGGAATTGTTTCCGCTCGAACAGTGCGGTGACGCCGTCGTCCTCAATCACATGCCAGTCCGTGCGATCGTGCAGCAGAGACGCGAGACCGCTGGGCGAAGGCACCAGCACTGCATTGACCCGATACTGATCCAGCGTTTTCTGCCACCCGGTGCCGCCGTTGAGCGCATTCAGATAGTCGTGCGAAAGCTGCTCTCCGAAGAAATCGCCGCGGCCGTCGATGAAGATCCGCTGGCGGGGATAGAAACGGAACGTCAGGTAGTCGCACAGGCGGTCCGTCGAGAAGATGCGCGAACTGGAGATCAGATCGGCGTGCCGGGTTACAAATGCGACGGGATAGCTGGTGTCCGGGAAATCGCTCGGCCAGGGGATTCCGAGCGGGACAAAAAGCAGCAATGCGAAAACGGCCGGCGTCCACAGACTGGTGCGGGCGAGCCCGGGCGAATGCTCGGCGGCCAATTTCGAAAGCACGTCGACGGTGGAGCGGCGATCGAAGGAACTCGCGATCGAGTTCCAAAGCGCGGTCAGTTCCGCGCCGATGGAGGGCAGGGCGACGATGACAAAGATCGGGATGTGGCGCACGGAAACCAGCGAATAATGCGCCCACATCAGAATCACAAGCGCGTTGGCGAATTTCTTGCGGGAGATCAGCCAGCCGGAAACCAGCAATCCCAGGAACAGCAGGATTTCGTAGTAGAGAACCACCGGGGTGTGGAAGCGCGGCGACTGATACTCCTCGATCAGGTCGAGAATCCATTTCTGGCGAAGAAATTCGATGATGTGCTGATGTTCTCGAAATCCGTATGGATTGACGAAGGAGGCGGCCAGGCAGGCGGATCCGATGGCGGCGTAGCGGCCCAAGGGTTTCAACGCGGCGGCAAAGGACTTCTCTGGAAGCCACGCCTTGATTGCACATCCGATTCCGAAAGCCGCAGTGCACATGATTGCGACGACGAACCCGCCATGAATGTTCGCCCATAGCGCTGTGAGCGGCACCAGCCACCAGACGGCGCGAGAGGGACTTTCGCGGTCGGCATCCAGCAGCCACATCGAGATTGCGGTGAACAGCATGGTGAACACGTGGGGGCGCGCCAGGAAGTGGATGGAACAGGCCCCGATCGCCAGATGGATCAGAAACAGCGCGACCAGAGCGTTCGATCCGCGGCGGATCATGTGGCGGGCCAGAATCACCATGGTCAGCGCAAGAATCGCGGCGGAGACCAGCAGCACTCCTTTCATTGAACTCCAGCGGTACAACGCTGCGTACATCGCGCTCGCCAGCCATTCCCAGGCATACCAGGGCTCACCGGGCTTGGTGAACGAAAAAACGTCGTGCCTGGGTACGGCGTGGTGGTCGAGGACGTAGTCGCCGGTGCGGATGTGATAGCCGGTACCGGAATCTTCCAGCAGTCCGATTCCGCCGCCTGCAAGGCTGAAAGCGACCAGCCACAGAATCAGCGCGACGAACAGACAGTCCGATAGCGTCGGCTTCAACAGGCTCTTCAGGCTCACCCTTAAAGAATCGGAAGAAACGCTGTAAGTCTATAGATCCGCTTGGGGTTTCAGAATCAGCACGCCCAGCGGCGGCAGGGTGATCTGAACGCTTGCGGGGCGGCCGTGCGCGGAGATCGCCTGCGTGGTGACCAGTCCGCCGTTGCCGACGTTCGATCCACCGAACATTGCCGCGTCGGTGTTGAAAACTTCGCTATACGTGCCCGCGCGGGGCACGCCGATGCGGTAACCGTGCCGAGGCACGGGGGTGAAGTTGCAGATCACGGCAAGAAAATCTTCGCGGTTCCGGGCGAACCGGACGAACGAGATGACCGAAGCTTCACTGTCGCGGAAATCGATCCACTCAAAGCCGGAATAGTCGTCATCGACCTCGTGGAGGGACGTCTCGCGCCGGTACAGCCAGTTCAGCTCCTTCACCATGGTTTGAAGCGTGTGGTGGATCGGCCATTGCAACAGGTGCCAGGGCAGGCCGATATTGTGATTCCATTCTTCCGTCTGCCCGATATCGCAGCCCATGAAGAGCAACTTTTTTCCGGGATGCGTGAACATGAACGCCAGGAATGCCCGCGTGTTAGCGAAGCGCTGCCATTCGTCGCCGGGCATTTTCGAGACCAGGGCGCGTTTCATGTGCACCACTTCGTCATGCGAGACGGGAAGCACGAAGTTCTCGGTAAACGAGTACAGCATGCTGAAGGTGATGTTCTGCTGATGAAACTTGCGGAAAACCGAATCCATCGAGAAGTAGTCCAGCATGTCGTGCATCCAGCCCATGTTCCACTTCATGGTGAATCCCAGGCCGTTCGCATAGACGGGCCGCGAAACGGCGGGCCACGCGGTGGATTCTTCCGCGATGGTCACCGCTCCCGGCTCCTTGTGCGCGAGCTCGTTGAAGGTGTGCAGAAATTCGACCGCTTCCAGATTTTCGCGGCCGCCGAATCTGTTGGGGATCCATTCGCCGGCCTCGCGGGAATAATCGAGATACAGCATCGACGCGACCGCATCCACGCGCAGGCCGTCGATGTGAAACTCGCGGAGCCAGTACAAGGCGTTGGATAGAAGAAAGGTTTTTACCTCGTTGCGGCCGTAGTTGAACACCATGGTGCCCCACTCGCGATGCTCGCCCTGGCGCGGATCGTCGTGTTCGTAGCAGGCAGTTCCGTCGAAGCGCCAGAGGCCGTGCGCATCGCGAGGAAAATGGCCGGGCACCCAGTCGAGGATCACGCCGAGTCCGGCTTGATGGCACTGGTCGACGAAGTAGCGAAAGTCGTCGGGCGTGCCGAAGCGCGATGTCGGGGCGTAGAATCCGGTGACCTGATAACCCCAGGAGCCGGAAAACGGGTGCTCCATGATCGGCAGCAGCTCGATGTGCGTGTAGCCCATGCGCTTGGCGTATTCGACCAGGACGCGGGACAGCTCGCGATAAGACAGGAACTCATTCCCCGGGCCGCGCATCCAGGATTCGAGATGCACTTCGTAGATCGAAATCGCTTCACGAAGCCAGTTGTGTTGGGGACGGGCGCTCATCCACTCCTGGTCGGACCATGGGTAATTGGAAAGGCGCCAGACGATAGAGGCGGTCTTAGGTGGAACTTCGGCGAAGAAGCCGTAGGGGTCGCTTTTTTGCTGCTCGTGGCCGAAGCGGGACAGAACCGAGTATTTGTAATTCGCTCCCTGGCCGAGCCCGGGAATAAAGATTTCCCAGATGCCGCCATCGCGCAGGCGCATGGGGTGCCAGGTGCGATCCCAACGATTGAAATCGCCGACCACGCTGACTACCTGTGCGGTCGGCGCCCAGACAGCGAAGCGGACGCCGTCGACTCCCTCGCTGCTGGTCACTTGCGCTCCCAGCGTCCGGTAGCTTTCGTGATTGGTGCCCTCTCCATGCAAATGCAATTCGAAGGACGTGAGTAGGGGCGGAAAACGGAACGGGTCGTCAAATTCGTAGGTACCCACGCGGAGCCGGTAGCTGGATGGTCTGGCGGGAAGGGACGCGATAAAGAATCCCGATGCGTGGATGCGTTCCATCGGGCGCGCCTGGCCGGCGATGACCACGGACGCCTCTTCCGCGAAAGGCAGCCACGCGCGAATCTCGCCTTCATGCGGGCCGAGCACGCTGAACGGGTCGCTGTGCCGTCCGGCTACGATGGCTTCGATGGTGGCAGCGTCAGGGGAACTCATCGACCGCTATTATGGCAAGAATGGCGCCTCGGGCCGAGTTGCATGTGCATCTGGAGGGATCCGTCGAGACGGAGACGCTGCTTGAACTCGATCCCGCGCTGACGCGCGAAGAGATTGCGGCCGCGACTTCGTATACGGATTTCGCGGGATTTATTCAGAGCTACGTCTGGGTGAACCGGAAGCTCAAGTCCCCGGCCGATTACGGTCTGATCGCGCGGCGGCTGTTCCAAAAACTGGAACGTGAGGGAGTCGTTTACGCCGAGGTGACCCTGTCTGTCGGCACAATGCTCTGGAAGGGGCACGATGCCGGCCCAATTTTCGAGGCGGTTCAACGGGAGGCCGGGCTGGCGAGACTCGAGGTCCGGTGGATCATGGACGCGGTTCGGCAATTTGGGGCGGAGGCGGCGAAGCCGGTTTTTGAGATCGCGGCCGACCGGGTGAACGACGGCGTCGTGGCGATCGGCCTGGGTGGATTTGAGGCCGGCGCACGGGCGAGCGATTTTTGCGAACTGTATCAACGGGCGCGCGATCGAGGATTGCACACGGTTTGCCACGCAGGAGAAACTTCGGACGCGCAGGATATCTGGGATGCGCTGGAGATCGGCTCGGAGCGCATCGGGCATGGAATTCGGGCGGTGCATGATCCGCGGCTGATGGAGCATCTACGGCAGAAGAATATTCCGCTGGAGATTTGTATTTCGAGCAATGTGCGGACGGGCGCTGTCGGATCGCTTGAAGAACATCCTGTACGGAGGCTTTTCGACGCGGGCGTGCCGATCACTTTGAACACGGACGATCCGGCGCTGTTCGAGTGCAGCCTGGCGGGCGAGTTCGCGTTGGCTCGGGATCGGTTCGGGTTCAGCGAACAGGAACTCAGGGTGATCGACGGGAACAGTTTTCGTTTTGCGTTTGGGAGCGCAGGCCCGCGGCCGGAGACGGCTTTTGTTTAAAAACAGCCAGGTCGGGGACCTGGCCTACCTTGAGAATCTTTCAATGAGGCGGTCGCGATCGATGGGGGAGATTGCTGAATTCTTGCGAACATCCTCGCGCGCGGCCAGTTTACGGCGGTAGCGGGCGAAGTATTCGGGGATGTCGCCGCCGAACTGAAAGCTGTACATGATGTCGTCGAAATTGCGCGTATGATCGAGCCCAAGAGCGTGGCCGGATTCGTGGAGGCACGTCAGGTAGACGATGGTCGCGTGGAATAGCGGGTCCTTCGTGCCTTCATCTTCAATGCGGATGTTGACTTGCGCGCCGGGCTGGCCCTTGACTCGTATGCCGATGGTTTCGCCGTAGAGGCCTTGGGACGGCAGCGCCCAGATCAGGCGGATCCTGGCATTGTCGCGGTCGGATTCGACGAAGTGGAGCTTGCCGGCGGAAGCTTTTTCCCAGGCTTCGAGCGACCAGCGGGCGAGCTCGACGTCGCCAGCGACGCAGCCGGTTTCCGGATGCGTGCAGGGCTCAATCCAAAACGATAATTCGGCGGCGTGAGCGGAAATGAGGAGACTAACGCTTAGAAGGAATTTTTTCATCGAGTAGGGCCTGGATCATGGCTTCAAGTTCGGCTACGCGCCGGGACAGATCGTCGATGGCCTGGCCTTCGGGGTCGGGGAGTTTTCCGTGTTCCAACGCGTCGAATCCCGAATCGCCTTCACCCACGATTCGGCCGGGGACGCCAACTACAGTCGAATGATCGGGAACCGGCCGCACTACCACCGAACCAGCGCCGACCTTTACATAATCGCCAATCCGGATGTTTCCGAGAACGATCGCGCCGGTGCCGACGACGGCGCCGTTGCCGATGGTCGGGTGACGCTTGCCGCTGTCTTTTCCGGTCCCGCCGAGGGTCACGCCCTGATACAAGAGAACGTCGTCGCCGATTTCCGTGGTTTCGCCGATTACCACTCCCATTCCGTGATCGATGAAGCAACGGCGGCCGATGCGCGCTCCCGGATGAATTTCGATTCCGGTCACAGAGCGCGAAAACTGCGAAATCACGCGGGCGCTCGTGAACCAGCCTCCGGTGTACAGGCGGTGGGCAAGTCGATGCAACAGGATCGCGTGGAACCCGGGGTAGCAGAGGAAAATCTCGAGAACGCTGCGCGCCGCCGGATCGCGGCGGAAGACGGTGTCGATTTGTTCACGAACGCTCGCGAACAGACTGCCTCCTCACCAAAATGATGACACGATCCCGCCGAAAGTTGCGGCGTATTATGCTGATGAGGTGCGGATTACTGTAATCGCGTTATTCCTCGCGCTGGTCGGATGCTCCTCCGACGCCGACACGAAACAGACCAAACAAAAGGCTCCGGAGCCGCAAGGCGGGGCGATGGCCAGCAACAAACATCCCCTGGCGAAGTATATCGAGCTGGTCGGATTTCGAATGGCCGAACAGGGCGCGGGCAAGCTCAAGCTCACTTTCGGAGTGGTGAATCACTCCGAGGCGGATATCGGAGATCTGGGACTCAAGGTCAAGCTGACGACGTCGGCCGCGAAGCCGGAAGATCCTCCGGTGGCGGAATTCGAGGCGCAGGTGCCGGCTGTCGGGCCGCACGAAATCAAGGACGTCACGGTCACGGTTCCTACGAAGCTGCGGATCTACGAATTGCCGGACTGGCAGTTCTTGCGAACCCAGTTCGAGATTACTTCGCCGGCTCCTTAAGCGCAGAACATGACGGAGCGTCTTTACTACAACGATTGCTATGTCCGCGAATTCCACGGTCGCGTGATCGATTCGGCCGACGACGGGAAGCGCGTGTATCTGGATCGCACGGCATTTTATCCGACATCCGGAGGACAGCCGTTCGACCTGGGGACGCTGGGCGGAGTCGCCGTGCGCGAGGTGGTGGATGAAGAGGATCGGATCGCCCATGTTCTTGCGGCGCCGCTAAACGGGAGCGACGTTGCTGGAAATGTCGACTGGGAACGCCGTTTCGACCATATGCAGCAGCATACGGGGCAGCATCTGCTTTCCGCGGTTCTGGTGGAACTTTACGACATCACGACGGTCAGCTTTCACATGGGCGCGGTGACGTCGACGATCGACATCGCGGCGGCGGCGCTGGATCCAAAGCGGACCGAGCGCGTGGAAGAGCGCTGCGCGGAGATTGTTGCTGAAGCGCGGCCGGTTTCGATTACTTACGAAGACTCGTCGGCCGATCTCGGGTTGCGCAAGGCATCCGCGCGCGAAGGGACGCTGCGGATTGTTTCCATCGATCGGTTGGATCGAAGCGCTTGCGGAGGCACGCACGTTCGTTCGACATCGGAAATCGGGCCGCTGCTGATCCGGAAACTCGAAAAAATCCGCGGGAACGTGCGCATCGAATTTGTGTGCGGGCTGAGGGCCATCCACCATGCCCGGCAGGATTTCCGGACCCTGTCCGAGATCAGCCGGCTGGTTTCGGTGCCGTTCGAGGAGGCCGCCGGAATCATTGCCGCCCAGGTCGACAAGGCCAAGGCGCTGGAGAAGAGCTATCAACGGCTGGCGGCGGAGCTCGCGCAGCGAGAGGGTCGCGAGTTGTATGCTGCAACCGCTCCAGACGCGGGCGGAGTCCGAAGGACGACCCAACGTGCCCCGATCGACGATGCGATGCGGGCTCGGGCGCAGGCGTTTGTGGCGGGATCGAAGAGCGTGTTCCTGGCAGTGTGCGAGACTCCGCCATCGGTGCTGCTGGCGGCGTCCGCGGATTCAGGCGTCCACGCGGGAGAACGGGTGAAAGCGGCCGTGACGGCGGCAGGAGGGCGCGGCGGCGGAAATCAGGGGCTCGCGCAGGGCAGTGTGCCGGCGGAGGCTCTGGAATCGGTGGTTCGGGCGGTAGGTTAGAGCAACGTTTCGACACCCGCTCACTGGCGTTCGCGGTTCAGTGTCGGCGCTGATCATCAGTGGCGGACACCGAGCCGCGCGCGTACCGTAATCGATTCCGCCTAAGCCCGCAAAACGGCCTTGTCCGGCTCCTCGCAGAGAAGCTTCAGGAACTCCTGGGCGACTCGCTGGAAGCGCTTTTTGCGGCGGTGGATGATTCCGAGCGGGCGGAAAAGCTCGGGCGCGGCCATCGGGACCGCGACCAGCCGGCCTTGGGCGATCTCTTCGAGCATAATGCGCGCCGGCATGATGCTTACGCCGGCCTGATGCGCGACGGCTTCCTTAATCATTTGTAGATTGTCGAAGTGCAGGGTTTCATTCACATCGACGCCGTGCTCTCGCAGGAAGCGATCGATCTCGCGCCGAATGGGCAGATCGTCATCGAAGCCGATGAAATCGATCCCCTGAAGATCCTGCGGCGCCACCCGGCCTTTCGCCGCCAGCGCATGATAGGGCGACGCCGCGAGCACCATTTCCTCCTGACGCCACGGGATTACCGTAATGTCACGGCTGGATTCCGGATAGCTCACCAAGCCCAGATCTGCTTCGCCCGAAAGCACGGCTTCGTAGACCTTCTCGGGACGCAGGTATTCGACTTCGAGCGCCGCTTCCGGCTGACGCCTGGAAAATTCCTTCTCAATCTGGACCATTTCGCTGAGGCCGACCGAGTAGATGGCGGCGACGCGCACGGTCCCCTGAATCTCCTGCTTGTGCTTTTCGAGGGCGACTTCGAATTCTTCCTTGCGCTGCAACGCTTCGCGGCAGAAATCCAGGTATAAACGCCCGGCCGGCGTCACCGAAAGAGGCCGGGTGGAGCGGTCCAGAAGCTCGGCGCCGAAGGCCTTTTCGAGTTCATTGATATGCTGGCTGGCGGCCGACTGGCTGACCTTGTTCATGGCAGCCCCCCGGCTAAAGCTCCGGGTGGAGGCGATATCTCTGAAAAGCCGGATGTTCGCGTAGGTCAACAGGGGCAGCTTATCATAAGACTGCCTAATATTACAAGCCAATAAATTTTGTTGACGTGATAGTATGCGTGCTATTATTCTGAATCATGGCCACCCCGTCGCAAGGTCTTTACGACGTTCGTAACGAGCACGACGCTTGTGGGATGGGATTCATTGTCAACCTGAACGGCGAGAAGTCGCATGACATCGTCCGGAAGGGCATTGAGATCCTGATCAACCTGACGCATCGCGGCGCGTGTGGCTGCGATCCGGAAACCGGCGACGGGGCCGGTATTCTGATTCAAATCCCGCACGAGTTCCTGTCGCGCGAGAGCGCCAAGCTGGGATTTCAATTGCCGGATCCGGGGACCTACGGCGTCGGGATGATGTTCCTTCCGGTCGAGCCGCAGCAGCGGTTGATTTGCGAAGGCATTGTCGAGCGGATCGCTCGCGAAGAAGGATTGACGGTTCTCGGATGGCGCGACATTCCGGTGAATGTGGATGCCATCGGCCGGCAGGCTCGCGCGACGCAGCCGTATATCGAACAGGTCTTTTTGCGCGGCGATGCGGCATGGACGCAGGATGAGCTGGAGCGGAAGCTTTACGTCGTCCGCCGGCGGGCGGAGGCGGAAGTTGCGGCGAGCTCGATCAAGGAGCGGGAATTCTTCTACGTTCCGTCGATGTCGTCGCGGACGATTATTTACAAAGGTCTTTTGTTGGCTCCGCAGATTTCGGATTTTTACGGCGAGCTGGCCGATCCCGAGACGCGCAGTTCGTTGTGTCT
>DATGGL010000198.1:0-9691 GCA_035308605.1 Bryobacteraceae bacterium | reverse complement strand
TTCCCGGTAGGCATCCTTGAACTGGTCCGGCTTAAACGGCGCTTTCAGTTTGGCCATCAGGCTCTTCGCTAGTTCGAGTTCCTTGGAAGTATATTTCGCCGCCGACGCTTCCACCCGATTCGCTCGATGCAGTTCGTTTGGGTAATACAGGGTGTGCAGAACGAGCCCGTTCTTATCGGGCCGGATCAATACAATATGCTCGCGATTGTGCATCGCCAGCTTCGCGATCGCATCCTGACCGGTCGCCAGCAGCGCGGCGTGGAACAGCGAATAAGCCTTGCCCGCTTGTTCATCCGGCGCGACGTAGTAGGAGGTTTCGAAAAAGATCGGATCCACCGCGCCCTGGGCCACCGTCTGCAGAATGTCCATTGACGTGGCCGTCGGCGGTGCGATCTTCTTCAACTCCTCGTCGTCGACGGTTACATATTCTCCCTTTGCGGATTCGAAACCCTTGACGATTTCCGACCGTTCGACCGGCTTGTCCTCCTCGGCGCAATAGAAAACTTCCTTGATTCGCGAAAGATCCTTCCGGTGAAGCATGTGGAAGCGCACCGGATCGGCGCGAGCCGCCGCCGACAGGCGCACGGGAAACGAAACCAGGCCGAAACTGATGAAGCCCTTCCAAACAGGTGAAGCCATGTCTATTGGATCTCACCTTCCCGCGAACGTTTCTAATGCCGCTTGAAATACTGGATGGCCCGTTCGTGTTCCCGCGCTTTCGCAAGCGTTGAGAATGTCCCCAGATTTCTGCGCTTCCCCGTCGCCGGATTCTTCTTTCTCGAATACAGCCGGTACTCGCCGCTCTTAAGTCGCCTGATCATATCGCCGTCCCACTCAGGAGACTCGCGGCGAGCCTTTTTGTTTCCATTGCCGCTGCTTCCGCGGCGTCGATCGTTTGCCGTGAGCTCGATCGTTTGCCGTCCGAAGGACGGTTTCCAGGAGACTATTTCGGCCGCCGGAAAAGTCCGCCGTAGACCGCTTTCGCAAGGATGTGACCCTGAATCGCCTTCATCACCTCGGCGCGCGTCACGAAAGCGTCTGTCCCTGGTTTCACATCCAGCTTGGTATCCAGCGCGAAGAGCTCAAACACGTAGTGGTGGAACGGACCGTTCGCGCCCGCCCCCGGCCCGCGATACATGGGCCCTGTCGCGCTGATCTGATAGCTTCCATCCGGCAATTGCGATCCCTTGGCCACGCCCTCGGGCAAACCTGTTGCTGTCGCCGGAAGATTCCAAAGAACCCAGTGGGCCTGATCGTCAGTCGTTTTATTGCGCGCCAGATCCAGGTCGTGCATGTGCAGGAAGAAACTCTGCGTGCCGGCCGGCGCATTGGCCCAGCTCATTGCCGGCGAGGTGCCCTCGCCAACGGCGACGCCCGGAGCGGCCTGACTGAACTTGACCGGAATCTGGCCGCCGTCGGGAAATCCGGGAATGGTCAGCGTCATCACCGGCGCGGCGGCCTGCCCTCCTCGGCCGGCGTCTTGCGCACCTAGCACGAAAGTCATCGAAACCATGATCGTCGAGAATACAAGCAATCGCATGGGTCTATCCTATCGTGGAATTAGGAAGGCTGGCATGCCCATCCGCTTGGTGAAAGGCTCGTCGATTACGGGCACAGCTCACTCGGCAACGAAAATCGGAACGTCGCGCCGTTACCCAATTCCGATTCCACCCAGATCCTTCCCCCGTATCGCTCCACGATCTTCTGGCACAGAGCCAATCCAATTCCAGTCCCCGGATAATCCTTCCGCGTGTGCAGGCGTTTGAAGAGTCCGAACACCTGCTCATGATATTCAGGCGCGATGCCGATGCCATTATCCGCAACCGAGAATACCCAGGACCGGTTCAGCCGCGACGCCGAGATTCGAATCCGCGGCGGCTGGCTCCCGTGATACTTGATCGCGTTCGAAATAAGATTCTGAAATAGCTGAACGATCGGCATCAGCTCGGCGAGAACCGTCGGCAAAGGGTCGCAGGAAATCTCGGCTCCAGTTTCGGCAATGGCAGTCGCCAGGTTGCTTCGAACCGTCTCGATCGCATCGCTTATATCCACCCTCCCCAGCTCTTGGCGGAAGGGTCGGCCAGCCTGGGAGTACGCGAGCAGATCCTTAATCAACGTCTCCATCTGGTGCGCTCCGGCGATACAGAACGCGATGTACTCTTCTGCCTCCGGACCCAGTTTGGTCGAGTACTTCACCTGCAACAACTGGCTATAAATGGCCACCTGCCGGAGCGGCTCTTGAAGATCGTGGCTGGCGGAATAAGCGAATTGTTCCAGATCGGTGTTTGCCCGGCTGAGCTCGGCATACGAGCGGCGCAGTTCTTCTTCGGCGTCCTGTCGGCGCGCCTGTATCGCCAGATGCAAGCCCACGCGCGCGTAAAGCTCGCGAGCGGTGAACGGCTTGGTCAGGTAATCGTCCGCCCCGGAACTGAGACCCTCGATGCAAGATTCCTCGCCGGCGCGCGCCGATAGAAGGATCACCGGCACCGCTTTGGTCTCGTCCCGCGCCCGCAGTTCTTTGAGCAGGCCAAATCCGTCCAGCTCCGGCATCATGATGTCGCTCAGGACCAGGTCAGGCCGTTCTTCGATCGCCGCTTGCAGAGCTTCCTGCCCGTTGGAAGCGCGAATCACCTCGTATTGCCGGCCCAGCAGCCGCCCGATGTAATCGCGCATGTCGGCGTTGTCTTCCGCCAGAAGAATGCGCGCTCTGGCGCCACTTGCTTCCGAGGATGTGTCCACCCGAAGCCACCGCGCCGCTTCGTCGACGTATAACCCTACGGCCGACGATGCCTCAAAATTGCGGGATGCATGAATCTGCTCCTTGGGTAGATGCTCAGTGCCGGCTGGAAGAAACACGGTGAAAACCGTTCCCTTATCCACTTCGCTGTTCACGCGGATCCAGCCCCCGTGCAGCTTTACGAGCTCCTGCACCAGCGCGAGTCCGATCCCAGTGCCCTCGATGGTTCGTGCCCGCGCCCCCTCCGCGCGGTGGAACCGGTCAAAAACGTTGGGCAGTTCGTTCTCCGGTATGCCGGTCCCCGTGTCCGCCACCACCAGGTGGACGCCGTTGTCGGCCGCCTTGAGCGTTACATTCACACTCCCGCGAAAAGTGAATTTCAGGGCGTTCGAAAGTAAATTGAGAACGATCTTTTCCCACATTTCCCGGTCCACCAGGATCGGTTCCGGCAGCGGCTCGCAATGAACCGTAAAATCGAGGCCTGCTCGTTCCATGGCGGACCGGAAATTCGAGGACAACTCTGCCGTCATCGTAGCCAGGTCCACGGGCTCATAGACCGCGCGCAGGCGGCCGGCTTCAATCCGTGAAAAGTCCAGCAGAGTGTTGACCAGTTTTTGCAGCCGGAGTCCGTTGCGGTGGATCAGGCCGATCAATTCCCGGTCTCCGTCGTCGCCGCGTGCCGGTCTGGCCAGCAACTCTTCGAGTGGACTAAGCATCAGCGTCAGCGGCGTCCGGAACTCATGACTGACGTTCGTGAAGAAGGTTGTCTTCGCGCGATCGATCTCCGCCAGCGCTTCGGCTCGCTCGCGCGCTGCATCGTTAGCCCGCGCGTTCGCCAGCCCGGAGGCTACCTGGCCCGCGAGCAGATCGACGAAGCCCGCGTAAGCCTCGTCATAGCGCCGATACGGATTAAGCGCCGCCACCAGGAACCCCGCCGGCCGCTCCTGACCTTGCTGCTTGATCGGAACAATCGCAGCTTGCTCCGCCGGCCGGTCCCACGCCCCCCAGGGCAACTGGCCCGCGATTCGATCGGACAGGTCCGGGATCAGAATCGGCCCGCCGTTCGAAAGCACCTCTCCCGCCGGCCAGGGTAGGTCTTGCGCGTCCCGGATTAGAGACGGCGCGGCCGGATGCCCCTCCTGAATCCCCGTGGCGCATGCCAGGCGCGCATCGTCCGAACCATCTCGATCGAACAGGTACAGCAGCATGAACGGAAGGTCCCGGGTATAGGCGCCGGCCCGCTCCTTCACCGCGGCCAAAAAATCCTGTTGCGTATTCGACGCCGCGAGCTGCGAAGCGAGCTCGCGCAGCAGAGCCATCCTGCGCTCGCCGATCACCCGTTCGGTCTCCTCCATCACCACGCACAACATCCCGGTCACCCGGCCATCCTCTCCGGTCAACGGACTATAGGAAAACGTGTGATAGGTTTCTTCCGGGAACCCGCTGCGCTCCAGAAACAGCAGCAATCCCTGATCGTAGGTGGCCACTCCCGTAGAGAGAACCGTATCGATGCGAGGGCCGATATCGTCCCAGATTTCGGCCCAGACCTCTCTCGCGGGCGCCCCCAGAGCCCAGGGATGCTTTATGCCTAGCGTGGGCCGGTACGCATCGTTGTACAGGAAGGTGAGTTCCGGCCCCCAGCCCATCCACATTGGATATCGGGAGGTGAGCAGGATGTTGACAACCGTCCGCAGGCTCTGCGGCCAGGTCTCGAATGGGCCCAGCGGGCTCGATGACCAGTCAAACGAGCGAATCCGCTTCTCCATTCTCTCGTCATAGAGAGTTTGAGAGCCGTAAGTTTCGAGTATGCTGCCGTCTGTCGCCATGCCTCCGCCTGTGGACCGTCTTCCACCGGTCGAGAAACGTTAGATCCGTCGCCAAGCCGCTTGTTTCACGTGATGTAACGTTAACCCAATGGTTAGGCTAAGTCATTAATACGCCACTGGATAGCCACGATTCAATTAGTCAGTTGGACGGCCGGATGATGCCCACGCCGCTTTCGATGCGCACCTCCGTTCCAAACGGCTTCGATAGAGCCCTGACTCGCTCCAGAATTCTGCGGGCTTGCTCCGCTGGAGCCAGAAACGGAGAACCCGTGGCCGGCCCGGAACTGGAATCGATCGCAACCGGGTACAGTCGGATCTCGCTAACCTTGCCATCTTTATAAGAAGTAACCGGGACCACGGTCTCGAAATTCTCGTCGATGAAGGTGAATTTCTCTCCGGCGGCCGTTGTGAAGTTTCGTCTCTGCCCAAAAGGAAAGAAAAGACTGCCCAGGCTGTAGAAGATCGGCTTGCCCTTATAAATTTCGATCCCGTTTAGAATATGCGGGCCCGTGCGAACCACGGCATCGGCTCCCGCGTCGATCACCGCGTGAAACAGCGCCGGTTCGAAATCCGCGGGCCTGGGATCGTTCGGCGCGGCCGCTTCATTCGCGAAATGCAGTACCTCCGGCTGATATGGAGCCGGCCCGTCATCCTCGTCGCCGGCGGTTTGATGCGCATGGATCGCGAACAGCACAAAACCCGCCTTCGCGCGCGCTTCTCTCACCGACGCGAGCACGGCCGTCCTATCCGCCTCCAACATCTCCCACGTCAATCCGGGAGTTTCAGACTTCCGGAAAAGTACGTCGCCGATCCGCACCTCGTCGTCGCGCCCGGGAATCGTGTAAGCCGCGCCGCCGGCGATTCGCCGCAGATTGGCGAAATTTTCCGCCGACACGCGCCGCACCAGACGAACGTGCAACGCACTGATGCCCGGCCGCGCCGCCAGATTGATTCCGCTGTTGCTGACGGTGGGCCCCGCCACCGACATCGGCGGAAACGTCGAAGCGGCACTCACCAGTGCCGCCTTTCCGCGCTTCGTTTCCACATAACCCGGCGCGCGCGCTTCGATAAGCCCCGCACCGCTTCCTGCTTGAACAATTCCTGCCGATTCTAATGTGGAAAGCGTCGCGATCAATCCTTCACTACCCCAGTCGGTGGCATGGTTGTTGGCCTTGGAGACAATCGATATGCCCATGGATTTCAAATCGCGTGCGAGCTGCGTGGGCGACACGGGTGTTCCGCCTCCGTTCTCCGCCGCGTGCGATCCTTTGAAACCCGCAACCTCGAAAATGGCGCCCTCCTGGTTTGCAAATCCGAGATCGGCCCGCCGGAACAGCTCGGCCACTCCGGCAATCGCCGCATCCTTCGCGAGATTGAACGGCCGGGGCGAGATAATATCGCCGCCCGCCGCGAAAATGAACCCATCCGCAACGCCGCCGGAAGACGACTGGGCCTTGACGGCGAGCGGCAGAGAGAGCCCGAGCATCGCTACGCCCCGCAAGAATCGATACGCCATTTGCGCCCTACCGTATCACAGATTTTGCCCCAATCAAGTCACCCCGCCCGCGCGTCAATCCATTGCGCTCGCCTTCTCATTCTGTTATGAATGATGAGACTTAAGCTCTTTAGGAGAAGAACCATGATGCGATCTTATTCACGTGTCCTGCTGTGCGGAGCCCTCGTCGCATTGCTGATCTTGGCGGCGGTCGCGTTTGCCGCGACCTCGAACGGCATGGTCTCGGGCAAGGCAGACGTCAAATCGGCCGGTCCACTGGCGTTCGGACCGGACGGGATCCTGTTTGTAGGCGATTCCGTGCAGGCATCCATTTTCGCGATCGATACCGAAGACACGAAATCCGGATCCGTCGCGCCGCAGGTGGACATCAAGGGAATCAACGAAAAGATCGCCGCGCTGGTGGGCGTCTCGCCGGACCAGATTCTGGTCAACGATGTGAAGGTGAACCCGTCTTCGAAGAACATCTACCTTTCGGCCTCTCGCGGCCGTGGCCCGGATGCGACTCCGCTGCTTCTCCGCATCAACAGCGCCGGCAAGATTGACGTTCTTTCGCTGGATCACGTAAAGTACGCCATGGTCACGCTGCCGGATCCTCCGGAGTCCAAAGCCGGACCAAGAAATCCCCGGATGGACACCATCACGCAAGTCGCTTATGTCGACGGCAATGTCCTGGTTGCGGGACTCTCGAACGAGGAATTTTCGTCGAACCTTCGTAGCATCCCGTACCCGTTCCACAACGCGGCCAAGGGCGCCAACATCGAAATCTTCCACGGCTCCCACAAGCGCTACGAAACCAATTCGCCGATTCGAACATTCGTGCCGTATACCATCGGCAATCAGAAGTTCATCCTGGCAGCCTACACCTGCACGCCGCTCGTGAAGATTCCGGTAAGCGAGCTGAAGCCCGGGAACAAGGTTAAAGGCACCACCATCGCCGAACTGGGCTTTGGAAACCGACCGATCGACATGCTTACTTATCGCAAGGACGGTCATGATTTCCTGCTAATGGCGAACAGCAAACGCGGCGTGATGAAACTTTCGACCGAGCATTTGGACACGTTCCAGCCCATCACTACGCCGGTCGAAGAAACCGCGGGTGTGCCCTACCAGACCTTGAAGGAACTACAGGGCGTGGAACACCTGGTGAAATTCGACGACTCGAAAGCTCTGATTCTGGCGAGCGCCGGATCGTCGATGGAGCTGAAGACCATTCCCTTGCCCTGACCCGTGAGGGCGTTCAGAGGCTTTGCTCTACTGCTCGCGCTGGTTGGATCCGCGGCAGGGCAAACCATTCAGCTTGTGGACGGCGTCTTTAGAATCGCCGGCTGGCGGGCGGACACTTCCACGAAAGACTGGTCTGCAATCTTTCGCGTCTATGTGGCCACAAGTGATGTCCCGCAAATGTTGGGCACATATTCGGTCGACGCCGGAATCCTTCAATTTCGTCCGCGCTTTCCGCTAGCTGCCGGCATTCGCTATCGCGCAGTTTTTCGCCCTCCCGCCGGACCGATGGTCGAAGCTTCATTCGATGGACCTAAGCGGCCGGATGCCGTCTCTACTCGCGTCGAGCGCGTGTTTCCGTCCGCGAGCGTCCTACCGGCCAATCTCCTGAAGCTATACATCATTTTCTCCGCGCCCATGAGTCGCGGCGAGGCATGGAAGAGAATCCATCTGCTCGATGAAAACGGCCATCCGATCGGCGGAGCGTTCGTCGAAATCAACCAGGAGCTGTGGGATCCCGAATTCCGGCGCTTGACGGTACTATTCGATCCCGGCCGCATCAAGCGGGACCTCGCCCCGAATCTGCAGATGGGCGCACCAATCGTGGAGGGTCGACGATACGCGATCGCCATCGATCGGGAGTTTCTGGACGCCCGCGGAATGCCGCTTGCTGAAGCGTTTCGCAAACCGTTTCGAGGAGGGCTGGCAGACCGCGTTCCGCCGGATCCCGCCCGTTGGCGCATCACGCCCCCTCCGGCTGGATCGCGCAACCCACTTTCGGTCCAGTTTCCCAAACCCTTCGATTCCGCGCTCCTCCAGCGGACGCTGGAAGTAATGGGTTCAGCGGGGCCAGTTCCCGGAACCATCGCCTTGGCTCGCGACGAGACGGAATGGATCTTTACGCCGGCGAATCCGTGGAAGGGCGGCGGCTACCGCCTCGCAATCGACACGGCGCTCGAAGATCTGGCCGGCAATCGGATCGGCCGCGCGTTCGACCGGAATGAGGGCGACCGAAAGCTCGCGCCCGAAGGAAAAGTCTTTCTTCCGTTCGCCGTTCGCTAATAATATCCAAATGCACCCAGGTTCGGATGTTCCAGCGGCCGACGCGGCAGCCCGGTACAAAGCCCGTCTCGATTCCTATATCGGGGACAAAGATCCCATCGCCATTCAGCAAGAGACCCCGGAAACTCTTGCTCGCCTCATTGCGGGAACGCCGGACGACGTCTTGAGCCGGCAGCCGGCGCCCGGCAAGTGGTCCATCCGCGCGATCCTCGCGCATCTCGCCGAAGACGAATTGGTCAGCAGTTGGCGTTACCGCCAGATGATCGAGCACAGCGGCGCCATCCTGCTTGGATTCGATCAGGACGAATGGGCCAGACTCGGCGATTACGACTCCTGGACCGCCCGAGAAGGCCTTGAAATGTTTCGGCTGCTGCGAACCGCGAATCTGCGCATGTTCAGCCGGCTCAATCCAGACGAATGGCAGTGCTACGGCACGCACGCCGAGCGCGGCAGGATCACCGTCACAGACCTGGCGCGCCACATGGCCGGACACGACCTGAACCACGTCGACCAGGTCCGCCGCTTGCTTGGTACGGCATAACGTTCAGCTCAGACGATCCAGATACTGCTTCACGAAATCGCAGCCCACTTCGGCGATGTAGGCGTCGGTCAGACGCTTGGTGATCGGACCGGGCGCCCGGCCGTCACCGATCTTCCCGCCGTTGAATGTGCGCACGCCCGCGATGCACAGGCTGGTGGAAGTCAGGAACATTTCGTCGGCGGTCGCCGCGTCGTAGAGGTCAAGGTCGCCTTCAATCACCGGAATCCCGAGCTTGCCCGCCAGATCGATCGTCATCTGGCGGCTGATGCCCGCCAGCACGTAACGCTCGCCCGGGGTATGGAGCTTGCCCTCCCGGACGATGAAAACGTTGCTCCCCATCCCCTCGGCGAGATTGCCGTTAACGTCCAGCAGCACCGCCCAGCCATCCGGATCGTGCGCTTTCACCGACTGCTCCGCGACGATCATGTTCAGGTAATTGTGCGTCTTCGCGCGCGGGCTCAGCATATCCGGCGCGATCCGGCGCTGCGCGGGCGTCCACACATCCAGACCGTCGCGGAACTGGCGCGCGCGTGCCTTCAGAGGCAGCGGCGTGCATTCCATCACCACATTTGGTCCGGCGTGTTCGGGCACTTCGTCGCCGATGGGATCGATGCCGCGGCTGACGCGCTGGCCAATCCACCAATCGCCGGCCTCCTGCCGCAGATGTTCGTTGCGCGCCACGATCTGTTCCGAGATGTCGATCATCTCCTGCGGACTCATTCCGGGATCCAGACGCAGGTACCGCAGCGTGCGATAGAAGCGCGCAATGTGTTCCTTCAAGCGGAAGG
>DATGGL010000197.1:0-18455 GCA_035308605.1 Bryobacteraceae bacterium | reverse complement strand
AATGGTTCGCCGCCCCGATGGACAGCCGTGGTTCCTGCACGGAATCGGTTTCGACATCACGGAGCTGAAACGCGCCGAAACATCGCTGGCCAAGGCGCGCGACCAACTGGAATTGCAGGTATTCGAGCGAACCGCGGAGCTGGAACGCGCGCGCATCGCTGCCGAATCCGCCAATCGCGCCAAAAGCGAGTTTCTCGCCAACATGAGTCACGAAATTCGCACGCCGATGAACGGCATTCTCGGTATGGCTCATGTGCTGCTCGAAACCCAACTATCCTCGGAGCAGACCGACTATCTGACGACGCTGAAGGACTCGGCCGATTCTTTGCTCGTCGTAATCAATGACATTCTCGATTTCTCCAAAATCGAAGCCCGGAAGCTGCGTCTGGAATCGATTTCGTTCAGCTTGCGCGAGACGGTCCAGGGCGTTTCGAAACTGATGGCCCCGCGCGCCGCGGAGAAAGGCATCGATTTCGTCTGCGAGGTCTCCAAAGCGGTTCCCGACCGCCTGGTGGGCGATCCGGGACGTCTGCGTCAGGTGATCCTGAATCTGGTCGGCAACGCCATCAAGTTCACCGATCGCGGGCAGATCAGAGTGGACGTCACCGCCGCCGCGGAACCGGACATTTCCACCTGTACCTTGCTTTTCTCCGTGCGCGACTCCGGGGTCGGCATCCATCCCGAGAAGCTCACCGTGATCTTCGATGCATTTTCGCAGGCGGACTCGTCCACAACGCGCAACTACGGCGGAACCGGCCTGGGCCTCGCCATTTCGCGCCGTCTGGTCGAAATGATGGACGGCCATATCTGGGTCGACAGCGAACCCGGCAAAGGAAGCACCTTCAACTTCACGGCCCGCCTCGGCCTCCCACCCTCTTAAAGAATTCACACGCCCCCGGCTCGCTAAACACCGGTTTCGTACAACGCCGACACCGAACCGCGACCAGAGGAAGCGGATCACGTTGCTCTATTCCATATTTCCCCTCCCCGCCCGAAGAACCAGACAGGCGCAGGCAGTATTATGGACCAAGACGAATGCCTCGGATTGGTTCTACGCTGAAGTTCCTCGCCGCAAGCTGCGTGTTCGCTTCCTTACACGCTGCGCCCGCCAATCAATACGTGGATTCCAGAACCTGCGGCCAATGTCATCGGCAGATCGAAACCGATTACCGGCAGACCGGAATGGGCCGATCCTTGTTTCGACCCGCGCCCGCGAACACCATTGAGGATTACAAGACCAACCACGAATTCCTCCACGCGCCCTCCGATACACACTACGCGATGATCGCTCGCGACGGCGCCTATTATCAGCGCCGCTGGCAGGCTGGCTTTGCCGGGATCGAAACCAACGTCGAAGAGATGAAGATCGACTACGTCATCGGCTCCGGGAACCACGCCCGTTCTTACCTGCATCGGATGGCCAGCGGAGGCTACGTCGAACTCCCGCTCGGCTGGTATTCGGAGAAGGGCGGGTATTGGGCCATGAGTCCGGGTTTCGATTTGCCGCATCCCCAAACCCGCCGCTTCGTTTCCTACGAGTGCATGGGCTGCCACAACGCGATCCCCAAGATTCCCGCCGGACATGACGCTCCTGGCAGCGATCCCATCTTCACCGGTGAACTGCCGGAGGGCATCGATTGCCAGCGATGCCACGGTCCGGGCGGCAATCATCTTCAGGTGGTGCGGACCGCGGGCGCGAAGCCGGAAGACATTCGGGCGAGCATCGTGAACCCCTCGCGGCTCAGCCCGAACCTGCAAATGGATCTGTGCATGCAGTGCCATCTCGAGCCGACCAGCGCCGCGTTACCTTCTTTGGTTCGCCGCTTCAATCGCGGGCCATTTTCTTTCGTTCCCGGCGAGCCGCTCAGCAATTTCCTCCTGGTGTTCGACCACCCGCCGGGCAAAGGCTATGACGACAAGTTCGAAATCGTCGGCGGTTCCGCGTACCGGCTTCGTCAATCGCAGTGCTTTCTGAAAAGCAAGGGCGCGATGACCTGCCAGACTTGCCACGACCCTCACAAAGCCCTTCATGGCGACCAGGCTGCCCAGCGTTACACCGCGAGCTGCCGCCAATGCCATGCCGAATCGTTCAACGCGATGGTTTCCGCCGGCAGGCACACAGCCTCGAACGATTGCGCAACCTGCCACATGCCCAAACGGCGCACCGACGACGTGGTCCATGCCGTCATGACGGATCATCTGATCCAGCGCCGCCCGCCCTCGCGAGACCTTCTCGCCGATCTGCCCGAGCGGCATCCCACGGAAGGCGAGGAGTATCACGGCGAAGTGGTCCCCTACTATCCCGCTCCCCTGCCCCGGACCGACGACAACAGCCTGTATCACGCAGTCGCGCAAGTGGCCCTTCGGAACAACCTGGACGCCGGTGTTGACGAGCTGACTCGCGAAACCACCCGATTAAAGCCGCGCGAATCCGAGTTTTACATGGTTCTCGGCGATGCCCTTCAGAGCAGCCGCAAGTCGCAGGAAGCAGTCGCGGCATACGAGCAGGCGCTTCGCCTGCGCCCCAATTCCCCCCGCGCCCTGTTATCGCTGGCAGCCGCATTAAAAGCTTCGGGTCAGCTTCCCCGCGCAGAAACGATGCTGAAGCGCGCCGTCGAGCTCGCTCCCTCGAACCCGGCGGCGTGGTTCCAGCAGGGCGTAATCCAATTCAGCCTGGGACGAATGGACCCGGCCGTCGCGGACATGGAAAAGGCGATCGCCCTCGATCCGGAAGTCGCGGCGGAACACTCCGGTCTCGCCGAACTCCTCGCCGCCACCGGAAAGCTGGATCGCGCGGAAACCGCCCTGCGAAATGCGCTCCGAATCGACCCCTACGACGCCACCGCCTACGACCTGTCGGGCAGAGTGCTCGCGGGAAAAGGCCGCCTGGAAGAATCTCTCTACAACTTCGAAAAGGCCACGCGCCTCCGTCCGAATTACGGACCCCACTTGTACGATTACGGCCTGGCGCTGCTGAGCGTAAACCGCTTCGACGACGCCCAGACCGCCGCCCAAGCCGCGATTCAGGCGGATCCGAATATGGCCGAGCCGCATGTCCTTCTGGGTGGCCTTCTCGCCAGAAAAAACCAGTTGCCCGAGGCAAAGCGCGAGTACGAAGAAGGTCTCCGCCTGCGCCCCGACTTCGACCGCGCGCATCTCGATCTCGCCAGCGTCCTGGCGACGCAGGGCGATATGCAGGGCGCGATCCAGCATCTCCGGCAGGCGGCCGGCGGCCGCGATCCACGCGTCGCGCAACAGGCCGCGTCCGCGCTTCAACGGCTGGGACAGCGTTGAGATATCCTGACTGGCATGAGAATACTCCCCGTCGCGGCACTGCTCGCCGTTCTATCTCTTCCCACCCGATCGCAGCTCCTCGAAAACATCAATCCATTTCAGGGACGATGGGATCTGGTGGTCACGATGCCGGACGGGTCCAGCTCTCCGCGCTGGATGGATTATCTGGAGCGCCGTGACCCGCTGATCCGCGTTCAACCGCAGGGCGGCAGCGTCCACCCGGCCTACGATCCGAATGTGGATGGCCCGCACATCTCGATGATCGTGGAAAAGGCCACCGATGCCCACCCCGCCACAATTTGGGATCTGAAAATCAAGAACAACGTGATCATCGGCACCCAAAAGCGCGGCGACGTGATCGCGCAGATCAAAGGCGTAAAGGCTCCCGAGCTGAAGCGCACTCCGCCCAGAGCCTGGAACAAGCCGGAACCCATTTTCACCGGCAAGGATCTGACCGGATGGGAGCCGGTGAATCCGGCCGCCAAGAATAACTGGGTCGCCGAAGACGGAATGCTGGTCAACACAGCGAAGGGCGCGAACATCCGCACCACCCGCACCTTCGACGACTTCAAGCTTCACGTCGAATTCAACTGCCCCGATGAAGGCAACAGCGGCATTTATCTGCGTGGCCGTTACGAAGTCCAGATAGAGTATGAAAAGGTCGACGCCAACGATCAGCTCCACACCATCGGGTCGATCTACGGCTTCCTCGCGCCTTTCTACGAACTGCCCCGGAAACCCGGTACCTGGGAATCGTTCGATATCACTCTGGTGGGCCGTTATCTCACGATCCTGAGGAACGGAAAAAAGACGATCGACAACAAAGAGATCCCCGGAATCACCGGAGGTGCGCTTGATTCCAACGAAGCCGAGCCCGGCCCCTTCTACATCCAGGGCGATCACACCGGCGGCATGAAGTTCCGCAACATCACCATTCAGTTGCCGCGCACTTCGTAACCCGGGCGCCTGATTTCCCAGAGCTCAGACACCGAACCGCGACTAACGGGAGCGGTAAATCGCCTGTCTCGGACCAGCCCTGACTAAGCCGCCGCCGCGCCGCCCGCCAGTTTCCGAGCGACTTCCAGAGCCGATTCATAATTCGGATGATCCGCGACTTCCTTGACATACTCAACGTGGCGGATCGTATTCTGCTTGTCGACGACAAAAATCGCGCGGCTCAGGATCCGCAGGTCTTTGATCAGCGTCCCGTAATGCTCGCCAAACGATCCGTCGCGATGGTCCGAAATCATCTTGACGTGATCCACGCCGAACGCCCCGCACCAGCGCTTCTGCGCGAACGGCAGGTCCATGCTGATGGTGTAAATCTTCAAGTCCGGAAGTTTGCCTGCCTCTTCGTTAAAGCGTTTGGTTTGGGCATCGCAAACCGGCGTATCCAGCGATGGAACCACGCTGAAAATCCTGACGCCATTTCCGGTCGCAGCCAGATCGACAGGCTGAAGAGAATCGTCCACGGCCTGAAAATCGGGCGCTTTATCTCCGGTTTTCAGCTCCGGCCCGATGATGGTCTTCGGGTTTCCTCTGAGTGTAGTTGCTCCTGGTCTTTCCATATACGGCTATTGTAACTGCTCTTCGATCTGAGACGCCTCGGTAACCGGCAATTGGCACGCGAAATTCTCGCAAACATACGCAGTCGTTTTGTTCTCGATCGCAGGCATGGGTTGCGAAGCCTCGCCCGCCATCATGACCACGGTCGAAGGAAGAAAATGCCGCCGGATCGTCCCCAGCATTGCATCCATGCTCGGTCCGCGTGGTCCCGCCAGGACAATCTCCCGTGGACGCGCCAGCGAGAAGGCAAGCGCCACCAGCATCTGCGGCACGCCCGCGCCCCCCGACTTGAGCTTCGACCCAAACGCGCGCAGCGTACGCTCGCCGGACTCTCGAAAATCCTCCCGTCCGGTCATTCGAGCCAGCCGCAAAAGCGCCAGCGCCATCACCGAATTCCCCGACGGTTCAGCCCCGTCATAATCGTCCTTCAACCGCAGCACGAGCTCGCCGCCCGAGCCCGCCGTGCTGTAAAACCCGCCGTTCTCCCCATCTTCAAACAGCGCCATCGCCCGTTCCGCAAGCTTCACGGCGAAAGCAAAATCGCGCGGCTCAAACGAAGCTTCATATAAATCCAGCAACCCATTGATAAAGAACGCGTAATCATCCAGGAATCCATCGATCGCCGCATCGCCCTCGCGATACCGCCGCAGCAGGATCTCCCGCTGCTCATCCCACAAATTCCCTCGAATGAAATCCGCGGCAGATCGAGCCGCTTCCCCCCAGCGCGCTTCCCCGAGGATCGCCGCTCCCTGGGCGAACACCGAAATCATCAGCCCATTCCAGCCCGTGAGCACCTTATCGTCGAGATGCGGCCGGGGCCGCGACGCTCGGACTTTCTCCAGCTTGGCCCTTGCACCCGCCAGGATCGTTCGTGCTTCTTCCGCCGCAATGCCGAAGTGCGCCGCCGTCTCGTCGATGGCATGCGCCTGAAACAGAATATTGCGCCCGCCGAACTCCCCGTGTGGATCTTCTTCAACGTTCCCGCCGGCCTCGACACCGAAACGATACTTCAGCACCGATGCTTCGCTATCCGTCAGCGCCGCGTCGATCTCATCCGCGGTCCACACATAGAACGCGCCCTCGCGCTTATCTTTGGGATGCGCCGCGTCGGCCGCGCTATCGGCATCCTCGGCTGAATAGAATCCGCCCTGGGGATGCGTTAAATCCCGCTGGACATACGAAAAAATGTCCCGGGCCCAGGCCGCATACTGCTCATCGCGCGTAATCTGAAACGCCTCCAGATACGAAATCGCAAGCTGAGCCTGGTCGTACAGCATCTTTTCGAAATGCGGCACGAACCAGCGATCGTCCACCGAATAGCGGTGAAACCCTCCGCCCAGTTGGTCATGCATTCCGCCCTTCGCCATCTCCCGCAGCGTGAGCAGAACCATCTCCAGCGCTTCGTCGTTCTTCGTCTCGGCATAATACCGGACCAGAAAGTTATAAATGCTGGGGCGAGGAAATTTCGGCGCGCCGCCGAAGCCGCCCAGCTTTGCATCGAACATCCGCCGGAACGCGTAAAACGCGGAATCGAGGGCTTCGCGACCGGCTTCCCCGCCGGCACCCGCACCCGAATACTCGCGAAGCTGTTCGAGAACTCTCGTGCCGGACTCCTCGATTCTCGCCCGGTCATTGCGCCACGCGCCCGCCAGACTATGGAGAATCGAGCCAAACCCGGGCCGTCCAAAGCGATTGTCGGGCGCAAAATACGTTCCTCCAAAGAACGGCTTGCGATCCGGCGTCAAAAACACCGACATCGGCCAGCCGCCGCTTCCGGTCGACGCTTGAACAAACAGCATGTACACGCGATCCACGTCCGGCCGTTCTTCCCGGTCCACTTTGATGGAAACAAAATGTCCGTTGAGGATCTCGGCTATGGCGTCGTTCTCGAACGATTCGCGTTCCATCACGTGGCACCAATGGCACGTCGAATATCCGACGGACAGAAAAATCGGCTTGTCGTCTTGCTTGGCTCTGGCGAATGCCTCTTCGCCCCACGGATACCAGTCCACGGGATTGCGGGCGTGCTGCAACAGGTACGGGCTCTTCTCCCCAGCCAGACGATTCCTCATCAGGAATGTAGGGCAGGCCCCCGGCCTGCCATCTCCGCGTCATTACCGTGGCCCAGCCGATACCCGTGCTCCGCGACGTTCACATGCAGGATCTCCGACCCTCGCCCGCAATCCGCGAATACTTTTTGCACCAATTGACACACCTCTTCATGCCCGCGCTCGTAAAACACCAGAATCGACGGACCTGCTCCGCTCAGCGCACACCCCAGCAACCCTGGCGCGCGCAATGCCGTGACGTCTTCGAGCCCCGGAACCAGCCCGAAGCGAAACCGCTGATGCAGCCGGTCTTCGAGAGCCGCCGGAAACGCCTCGCTCGCGCCCGTCGACAACGCCGCGACCAGCAGCGCGGCCCTCTGGACGTTGAAAATCGTATCCGCGCGCAGGTACGATTCCGGCAGCACGCCGCGCGATTCAACTGTCGGCAGTACGAAATCCGGCACCACTACGGCAACCCCGAATCGCGGATGCAGTTCAAACCGCGCCGCCCGCGCAACGCCCGCGGAATCCGAAGCGCTGGCAACAATCCCGCCCAGGACGCATGCGGCCGCGTTGTCGGGATGCCCTTCCATGCGCACCGCTTCTTCCAGAATCCGCCAGCGATCCCAACCCAACCCAGCGAGCTCCGATCCGATCACCAATCCGGCCACCGCCGCCGCCGCGCTCGACCCCAGTCCCTTTCCGATCGGAATGGAGTTCTGAATGACGAGTTCCACCGGCCCCCGCGCGCCCAGACCACGCGCCGTTTCCCAGATCAGGTTATCTTCGCCGGTCGAGATCATCGCCGCATCGCAGCCCGACGCGAGAATCGAAAGCTTGTCCGCCGTCCGGAACCGGCACTCGAGATAAAGGCCCAGCGCCATTCCCAGCGCGTCAAAACCGGGTCCGAGATTCGCGCTCGAAGCCGGCACGCGCAGAGTCCGGAACGCTTCAGCCATGCAACGCGATCCTCTGCCCACCCCTGCACGACCGGTATATCGCGTCCACCAGCGCCAGCGCGTGACATCCTTCCTCGCCCGATACCAGCGGCGCGCGGCCTTTCTGGATCGCGTCGCCAAAATCCAGAAACTGCCGTTCGAAAGGCTCAAGCGAAATCGCCATCGGATCCGATGCGCCCGATGCCACTTGGGCCGTGACCGGAGCCGGGTCGCCGGAGTCATTCTGCACATCCCACGTCGTCAGCTTATCGCCGGTGATCACCGCCGTTCCCCTGGTGCCGTGGATTTCCACGCGCTCCGGATAGCCCGGCCAAAACGCCGTCGCCGCCTGGATCACGCCCTGCGCTCCGGAAGAATACTGAAGCAGCGCGCTTACCATGTCCTCGGATTCGATCTTATGCAGCGCGCCCAGCCGCCATTCCGCGAACACCTGATGCACCGGACCCGCCAGCCACAACAGGATGTCCACCTGATGAATGCCCTGATTGATCAGCGCTCCTCCGCCTTCCACCGCCCAGCTTCCTTTGATCGGCCGCGAGTAATACTCGGCCGACCGGTACCACTTGACGTACGCATCCGCCTGAAGAATCTTTCCCAGGCGTCCCGCTTCGATCGCCCGCTTCACGAACCGGCTCGAATCGTCGAAACGATGCTGGCTCACGACGTTGAGCAGAATGCCGCCGGCCAGCGCCGTGGTGATCATCTGGCGCGCGGTCTCCACTTTGGTCGCAATGGGCTTCTGCACCTGCACGTGCTTCTTTGTCGTCGCGCACAGTTCCACGGCCTCCAGGCGGAAGTCCGGGAATGTGCAGACGTCCACGAAGTCGACCTTCGGATGAAGGCAAACATCCTGCCAGCGTCCCACCGGCTCGCCGCCATATTGAGCCGCGAACTGCTCGGCTCGCGGCAAATCGATGTCGCTCGCAGCGACGATCTCGTATCCGATGTTCTTATAGGCGGCCGCATGTTTATGCGAAATCGCACCCGTACCAATGATTCCAACGCGCATCGTATTATTCTGCCACTTATTTCGCCCGTCACCTCTTTCATGCCGTTGAAAAATCTCGCGGCTCGATGTCGTTGTTTGGACAACGTTATGAGGACCACCGCGCGGGCGCCGAACCGCGAGCGCCGGCGACCGGGTCCACGACCCTTTTCAATGTGCCCGTTTCCGGTAAAATAACGCTATGAATGCAAGTACTGCGGCGGACTTCCCGGGCCGCGCGCTGGAAATGCCGCATTGGAAGACCATCGCGAGCCATATCGCCGCCGCGCTCACAGCACTCATCTTCCTGGTCAGCGGTGTCTGGAAAATCACTGACCCGTACGGCGTCCAGCGCCTGATGGAAGAATTTCTGGTTCCTGCCCAGTTCAGCCTGCCTCTGACGCTCGCGCTCGCCGTCGGCGAGACCTTCGGCGGTGTCCTGATCCTGGTGCCGCGATTCCGGCGCTGGGGCGCATGGATTCTTTCCCTGCTCCTGGTCGCGTTCATGGTGTATATCGGAATCCACTACAGTCAGCTCGTCGGCAAGGATTGCAGTTGCTTCCCCATAGTCAAACGAGCCATCAATCCCGCGTTTTTCTTCGAGGACGGCGCGATGCTGCTCGCCGCGATTGTCGCCGGTGTCTGGGCGCGCCCTTCCGGCAGCAAGCGGACTGCGGCAGTAGTGCTGGCCGCGGTCGCTGTCTTCGCCGCCGCCAGCTACGGTTACGCATTCACGCATTTGACCGGCACGAAAGCCCCAGAGTCGATCACCGTGGACGGCAAGCCGTACTCGCTTCAGCACGGTCACATTTTTCTGTTCTTCTACGATCCGAACTGCGGCCATTGCGACGCGGCCGCTCGCGCGATGTCGAAGCTGAACTGGAAGCCCGAGGTGACCATCATCGGCATCCCCACCCAGCAGCCCAGATTCGCCGCCGCCTTCCTTCGCGATACCGGCCTCAAAGCCCTAACTTCGCTCGATCTCGACATGCTCAAAAAAGTCTTCCCGTTCGGCGATCCGCCCTACGGCGTGATCCTGGAAAATGGCCGCGAACGCGGACCAGTCCCGCACTACGAAGGCAATGAGCCCGCCGATACCCTCCGCAAAGCCGGCTTCATCGAATAGCGCAGCCGCCCGCTCTAAGCATTTCCCCTGATGGTTATGCCAGGCGTAGGTGGTTACAATTACTCGACATGCGCTACCTTGCCCAGTTTGCTTTGCTTGCGACCCTGTCCCGCGCCACGGTTATCCCCCTGGTTTTTGAGCCAAATACGGGTCAAACCGCGAAGCAGGTCCGATACCTCGCGCACCCGCCCCACGCGACGGTATGGTTCACCAATACCGAGGTCGTTCTGGGTCTTAAGAGCGCAGATCTCAGAATGCGCTTCGCCGGTGGCAATCGATCGCCCAAATTAACAGCCGAAGATCCCACTTCAGGACGCGCGAATTACTTCGTAGGCAGGGATCCAGACCATTGGCGCACCTCCATCCCGCAATTCGGCAAAGTCCGTTATCGCGACATTTATCCCGGCATCGACGCTGTTTTCTACGGCAAGGATGGATCGCTAGAATACGACCTGATCGTCGCGCGTGGCGCCGACGCCTCCCGAATTCGCCTTGAGTTCAGCAACCCTTCGGCGATCTCCATCGGCCCGAACGGCGATTTGATCCTGAACATCGACGGAACCGAGATCCGTCAGCACAAGCCGCGCATTTATCAGGATGGCCAGCCAATCGATGGCTCGTATTTTCTCGCTGGAAAAAAGCAGGCGGGATTCAAGATTGCCGCCTATGACCACGCCCGGTCCTTGGTAATCGATCCAATCTTGACCTATGCATCCTATCTCGGCGGCAGTGGAGGGGATTTCGGCTACGCGATCACGTCGGACGCACAGGGCAATCTCTACGTCGTCGGCGCAACCACGTCCACGAACTTTCCGGTTCCCGGCGGCTACAATCGCCAGTTCGCCGGCCCGCAGGAGGCCTTCATCGCCAAGATCAACCCGTCCGCTATTGGCGGTACTTCGTTGGTCTGGTCGACCTACCTGGGAGGATCGCTGGCCGGCACAGTGGCGACTGCGGTTGCGGTCGATCGCGGCGGCAACGTCTACGTCACCGGCATTACCAACGCGTCGGATTTCCCGGTCCTGAACGGATTTCAGACCTCGATTACCAATCCCTACACCTGCGTCGGAGGCGATTACGGCTTGATCCTTACGACCGGCGTCAGTTGCGGCGATGCCTTTGTCACGAAACTGACCTCGACGGGAGACCACCTGTTTTATTCCACCTACCTGGGTGGCTCGAACACCGAAGTGGGCGACGCAATCGCAGTGGACGCGGTTGGTAATGCCTACGTCGCCGGTCAGACTGCCTCGACCGATTTTCCGTTACGAGGCACGCCGCTTCTGCAAACTTCCCTTCGCGGAGCCACGGACGCTTTCGTCAGTCAGATTTCAGCCGACGGCCGAACCCTGATGTATTCCACCTTTTTCGGCGGCAGCGGAAACGATTCCGCCTACGGAATGGTCATCGATTCGTCCGGAAATCTGATCATCGGCGGCGGCACGCAATCCGCAGACCTGGCCGTTTCCTCCGGCGCTTACAGCCGTACGCTACAAGGCGTCGAGAGCGGATTCGTCGCCAAAATCACGTTATCTCAGATCGCCCAAAGCCCGATCCTGTTTTTGTCGTACCTGGGAGGCGTCACCGCCTCCTCCGCCGTTTTCGGCGTCGCGACCGACGCCGCAGGAAACATTTACGCCACCGGTTCAACAAACTCGCCGAATTTCCCGGTCACAACCGGAGCCTTCCAGACCACCCTTGCCGGCGCACCCTCTGGCACCAACTTTCAATCGAATCTTTTCGCCGGCGACGCCTTCGTTTCGAAGCTGAATCCCGCGGCCACCGGACTCGCCCAATTGGTCTACTCAACCTACCTGGGCGGATCATCCGACGAAGGCGGCATTTCGATCTTGCCCGACAGCTCCGGCCGCATTCTCATCGGCGGGACCACCAACTCGAGCGACTTCCCCCTCACCGCGAGCGCCTTCCAGTGCTGTTCCAATAACGGCAAACCGATCGGCTTCATCGCGCGCCTGGATCCTTCGCAAACCGGAAAAGCCGAGCTGCTCTACTCATCGCTGATCGGCGGCTGGAACGGCGATCTGCTCCTTTCGCTCACCGGCGACGCTGCCGGCACATGGGCTGCCGCGGCCATGCAAACGCATTCTTTCGACGCGCCGGTAACGGCGTCCGCCTTTCAGAAATTCTTTGGCGGCCAGTTCATGGGAATCGCCAACGATGGCGATGCTTACGTCGCCCGTTTCGACCTTGCCGTTTCCGGCCCGCTCGTGACCCAGATCGAAAACGCCGGAGGCCTGGCCGCCCTTCCCAAGGGCGTTCTCTCCCCCGGCCTGCTGTTCGCCGTAAAAGGCTCCGGCCTGGGCCCATCGATCCCCTCAGGACCGCGGCTTGACCCCGGTACCGGTCTCGTCGCGACCACGGTCGCCGGCGTACAGGTGCTGGTCGGCGGAACTCCCGCGCCGCTCACCTACGTCTCCGCGACCCAGATCAATGCCGTGGCGCCCTACGAGATCGCCGCGAACGTCGGAGGAACGGTCCCCGTGCAGGTCGTCTACAACAGCGTCCCCGGAACCGTCCTGAATGCATCGGTGATCGCCACCTCGCCCGGAATTATCAACTTCGATGACGGCAACGGCCAGGGAGCGATCGTCAACAACGACGGAAGTCTGAACAGCGCCAACAATCCTGCCGCCAGGGGGAGCTTGATTTCCATTTACGCCACCGGCGAAGGCCAGACCAATCCCGCCGGCATCGACGGCCGCCTCGCAAACGACACCCTGGACGCCCTTCCGCGGCCCGTCGCTTCCGTCGGCGTGACCATCGCCGGCGTCCCGTGCGACATCAAGTACGCCGGAACCGCCCCCGGCGGCGTAGCCGGTTTTCTTCAAGTAAACGTAATCGTCCCCACGAACATTCAAACCGGCAACATCCCGCTGGTGCTGACGATTGGAAATCAACCCAGCCAGGCAGGAATCACGATCGCCGTTCAGTAGGTACAATGGTCTCCAACGATGAGCAGCGAAGATCTGAAACTCGCGATCAGCGTTGGCATGCCGAGCCTCATGGTCGTGGTCGGCATTTTGGTCAACAACAGCAGGCTGTCAGACCTGCACAAACGTTTCGACGACCTGCATAAGTACCTGGACGCCCGCTTTCAAATTCAGGATGAAAAGCTCTACCGCGTCGAACAAGTCATCGACGCCCGCCTGAAGCACCTCGAAGAGCGCCTCGGATAGCCGCTCACCTCACGACCCGAATCGTCCAGAAATCCGCCGCGAGGTCTGCATGCGCCAGATACGCATAAGGAATCGTGAAGTACCCGCCCATTCCCCAGCCCGCGCCCCACGAGTTTCGCGCCAGAAACCGGCTCGACGCATCGTCGTAGCCCACCGCCATCACCGCATGCCCGCCCAAGGAAGTTTCCCCGCCCTCCGGCATCGGCACAACGCCCGAATGCGCAACCTGGTCGCTTTCGAAGCTCTCGTACACGCTAAATCCGAAAACGAACGGATACCCCGCGCCGAGGCAGGCCTTCATCTGTCCTAAATCCTGCGGAAGACGGCTGTACTGCACCGCCGGATGGGTTTTGCCGAACTTGTAGCAAGGCGCTGGCGGCGCATCGGCGAACTTCGCCTCCACATACGGCCACATGGATTCCGGACACGTCCCCTGCGCCGCCACTGCCTTGATTCCATCGCGGATCATCGCCCCGCTATCGGCGGAAATCGTTCCCTCCAGCGCTCGCTCATTGTAGTAAATGAACAGGCGGGACGGCGTGTAGGGCTGCGGGCTTTTTTGCTTACGCTCGTCGAATTCCACCGCCGCGCCAATAGCGTTTGCCGTACAACTCCCCAATCCGCCCTGATCGTAGACCGCGGGACAAGCGCCGCGCAGATCTACCGACTTCGGCAGCCCGCCGGATCGTCGCGGAGCCTGATACATCTGATCCCGGATGTCCGGTACGTCCGGGATCCATCCATAGCGTCCGACCGTGTGTCTCATAGCCGCACGCTATCGTTGTCCCGTCGCGCTGTTCGTTTATCGGGCCGGTAGGCCAGAGAAATCGCAGGGGTTATTCACGCCAGGGATACGGTGAATCTCCTGAGAGAATCGGCCGCGCCGTTCTACTTAAGGTTGTACGCCGTGTCCGCCGCAGCCGCTCAAAGGGCCGTGAACCACACTGGGTCTCGTTCCGGACATCCGGAGATCCAATATCGAACCTGGGCTCCGCCGCAATGTTCCATCCAGGTCGAATACTCCGATGACCTGATTCGCGATGTCCGGCTCACCAGCCTTCTAGGAAACGCGAGCGGCATCCTGTACGGCAGCCGCCATGGCAATTCGATTCGCCTGGTCGCGGCCCGTCGCACGCTCGGCAATCGAGGATTCGAGGGCGACCCGCGCCTGGCGGGGCTCGATCCCATCGGCATCTTTTTCGCTCGCCCCCGCGGCCAGGTGTTCCTCACCGAATCCAACCTAGGAGAATTCGAGGAAAGCGACGGTGCCGTGGCGTTGGTCGTGGCCGGATCCACTGCCGGATTCTTCGTCTACGAAGCCGACGGTTCCATCGACACGATCAAGAGCCAGGGTGAGTTCATCGTTCCCGAGATTGCCCCCATTGCCCGGATCGAACCGCCAAAGTTTGTCCTGGAATCGCCGCGCACCGGCGGATGGGTGTGGATGGTTCCGCTCGCAGTGCTGGTCATCGCCATGCTCCTGATGACGCAATCTTACTGGCAGCGGCGTCCCCCGATTGCGCTCGCCGCGCAGGATCAATCCGGCCAGCTTCGCATCCGCTGGAACCCGGAGGCGACTTCGGACCCGGCCGGAGTCACGCTCGAAATCGCCGATGGGAACACCCACCTGTCCATCCCGGTTTCCACAGAGTTCGCCAGCGCCACCTACGTCCGGCGCACTGCGGACGTCCAGATTCACCTGACCGCCGGAGGCCGCACGGAGACCGTTCGCTTCTTCGGCGCCGAGACTCCGCCCTCACAGACCGATCTCGTGCGGCTGGAGGTGAATCAGCTCGAATCGCAGGCCGACGCGCTCGACGGCGAGCTGGAACGCGGCTTTCGACGCATCACGCGGTTGCAGGATTCCATCCGCAGCCTGCTTCACGCGCCTTAATGATTACAATGAAATACCCAGGATGCTTCTCGATGCGCCGCAGTCGTCCGGAATCACCCCCTCCCAGGCGCAACTGGTCGCAAAACAGCTCTACGGACTAGACGTCACTGCGGCCGCGCTCCCCGGCGAACTCGATGAAAACTTCCACCTGATTTCGCGCGATCAGACCGAATACGTCCTCAAAATCATGCGCCCGGATTGCGATCTGGAGCTGCTCGAGCTTCAGGGCCGCGCCCTCAAGCATCTGGCCGCGTTTCCCGTCCCCCGCGTCGTCGGATCGATTGCCATCGCCGCCGAGGGACGTCTGGTTTGGATGCTGAGCTGGCTCCCCGGCCGCCCGCTCGCCCAACTCAAACTCCATTCGCCCGATCTTCTTTTCAGTCTCGGACGTCTGCTCGGCCGGATGGACGGGGCTCTCCAGAATTTCTCCCATCCGGCGGCGCGTCGAGATCTCAAATGGGACCTCACGCGAGCCTCCTGGATTCGGGGATATCTCCATTACATTCCTGACCCCGCACGCCGCCGCCTCGTGGAGCGAATTCTCGCCAGGTACGAAGCGGAAACCATCCCGTTGATCCCCACTCTGCGCCACAGCGTCATCCATGGCGACGCCAACGATTACAACGTCCTGGTCCACAAGGGTGATCCGGCCCTCATCGATTTCGGGGACCTGCATTATTCCGTCACGGTAGCCGAACTCGCCGTCGCGTGCGCCTACGCATCCTTTGGCGAATCCGATCCGTTGGGCGCGATCCGCCACGTCGTCCGCGGTTATCACGAGTCGAATCCGCTCAGCGCCGGCGAATTCGAAGCGCTGTTTCCGCTGATTCTGACGCGGCTCGCCGTCAGCGTTGCGAACTCTGCCCACCGCAAGACCCTGTCGCCTCACGATCCTTACATCACCATCAGCGAAGAGCCCGCGTGGGCCGCGATCGAAAAGCTCTCCGCGGTTCATCCCCATCTTGCGCTCTACGCTCTGCGCGGCTCCGGTCCCTCCGTCGCGATCCCCGCAGCCCGCAAGCCGTCGCAGCTCCTCGGCGGCATCGATCTCGCCAGCGCGACAGTCTTCGATCTCAGCGCCGGCAGCCTGATGCTCGGCGCGGACCCGGGCAATCAGCAGACCCCGAAACTCACCGAAACTCTCTTCGCCGCCATGCGCGAAGCGGGCACAAAGGTCGGCATCGGGCGCTACAACGAAGCCCGTTTACTCTACACCGCCCCTTTCTTCGCCTCCGGCCCTCACCCGACCGATGAACGCCGGACCATCCATCTCGGCCTGGATCTCTTCGCCGAACCCGGAACGCCTGTATGCGCCCCGATCGCGGGCGCAGTCCACGCTTATCGGGTCAACGCGCGCCGCCAGGATTACGGACCCGTCGTCATCCTCCGCCATGAAGACGCAAACGGGCAGATGTTTTTCACGTTATATGGCCACCTGAGTATCGATTCGCTCGAAGACCTCGGCATCGATCAGCCGATCGGCGCAGGCGAGCGTATCGGGACCATCGGCGTTCCCGAGGAGAATGGCGACTGGCCTCCGCATCTCCACTTTCAGATCATCACCGACCTCCTCGACCTCGATACCGATTTCCCAGGCGTCGCCTTCGCCAGCCAGCGCGAACTGTGGCTGAGCCTGTCCCCCGACCCGAACCTGATCGCCGGAATCCCGCAAGAAAACTTCCCGGCTCCTGAGCCATCCAAAGCCGAAACACTGGACGCTCGCCGTGGCCATCTCGGCCGGAATCTCAGCATCAGCTATGCCGATCCTTTAAAAATCGTCCGCGGCTGGCGCCAATATCTTTACGACGAGACCGGCCGGGCATTTCTGGACGTTTACAACAACGTTCCGTTAGTCGGCCACAGCCATCCACGCGTCGTCGAAGCCGTGCAGCGCCAGGTGGCGTTGCTCAACACGAATACCCGCTATTTGCACGACACGATCACCCGTTACGCCGGGCGTCTCACGGCTCTGTTTCCCGAGCCGCTGCGTGTCTGCTATTTTCTGAACTCCGCGAGCGAGGCCAACGAGCTCGCGTTACGCATCGCCCGCGCGCACACCGGCCGCGAAGAGGTCGTCGTGCTGGAGCATGCTTATCACGGCAACACCACCACGCTGATCGACATCAGCCCCTACAAGTTCGACGGCCCAGGCGGACGCGGCCGCAAGCCCTGGGTGCACGTCGCCCCGATTCCGGAACCGGGAGCCGGTCACGAATACGCCGATCGCGCCGGTAAGATCGTTCACCAGGTAAAGCCGGCGGCATTCATCGCCGAAAGCCTGCCCAGCGTCGCCGGACAGATCGTGCTCCCGCCCGGATACCTGACCGAAACCTATCGTTACGTGCGCTCCGCCGGAGGCATTTGCATCGCCGATGAAGTGCAAGTCGGCTTCGGCCGTTTGGGCCGCTGGTTCTGGGGATTCGAAATGCAGGACGTCATTCCCGATATCGTGGTGCTGGGAAAGCCCATGGGCAACGGGTTTCCATTGGCTGGCGTCGTCACCACCCCTGAAATCGCCGCGTCGTTCGACAACGGCATGGAATTTTTCAGCACCTACGGCGGCAATCCAGTCGCATGCGCCGCCGGCGCCGCGGTGCTCGATGTTTTAGAAGACGAGGGCCTCCAGGAAAACGCGATGATCGTCGGCGACCATCTGCTCCACGCCCTTCGCCGCCTGGACCATCCCCTGATCGAAGACGTCCGCGGAATCGGCCTGTTCCTCGGCGTCGAGCTGACGCCTGGCCCAGCCCCCTCGCACATCGTGAACCGCCTCCGCGAGCGCGGCATTCTGACCGGCGTGGACGGCCCGCATCACAACGTGATCAAGATCCGCCCCCCACTAATTTTCACCAAGGAAGACGCGGATTTCTTTGTCAGGCTCCTGGGTGAAGTGCTCCAGGAAGATCTTGTTTAGCCGCGAATGAACGCAAATGCACGCATACTCATTATTCGCGTTCATCTGCGTGTATTCGCGGCCGGAAAGATTTTAAACGAGCACTATGAACGCATTCCCCACGCGTTCCACCCGCAGCCGCAGAAACTCCTCGCGCCGTGGTCAGCCGCGAATGAACCCAAATTCACGCACACTCATTATTCGCGTTCATCTGCCTGTATTCGCGGCCAGGAAAAGATTTTTGAACGAGCACTGTGAACGCATTCCCCACGCGTTCCACCCGCAGCCGTAGAAACTCCTCGCGCCGTGGTCAGCCGCGAATGAACCCAAATGCACGCATACTCATTTATTCGCGTTCATCTGCGTGTATTCGCGGCCAGGAAAGATTTTTAAACGAGCCCTGTGAACGCATTCCCCACGCGTTCCACCCGCAGCCGTAGAAACTCCTCGCGCCGTGGTCAGCCGCGAATGAACCCAAATGCACGCATACTCA
>DATGGL010000196.1:0-1881 GCA_035308605.1 Bryobacteraceae bacterium | reverse complement strand
ATCGTGAGTTGGGGAAGTTGCTCGTTCTGCCCCGTGTGGGGATCGAATCGGAAAAACGCCATTTCCGTATCGCTGCGCGCATCGTAAATGCACAGGTTCGACGGCGCGCGGGCGCACTGCAAGTTCCCTATACCAGTGTGCTGCAGAAGCATTCGCGGCGGCCCCCCCGCCAGCGGCACGCTCATTAGACGGCTGTTGAGAGACGATTCGCCCAGCTTCGGCCAAATCACATAGAAGACGGTGGAATTGTCGGGCGCCATGCGCGGGCCCGTGGCCGCCTCATTGCCGCCGACCAGAAGCTCGGGAACGGCTTGGTCTATCTGCTGCTTGAAGATGTGAAACAGCCCGTCGCGATCCGATGCAAACAACACCGTTTTGCTGTCCCGCGTCCAGGCAAAGGGAAAATCACGGCGTTCATCCAGGGTCAACTGATGCAGCTCGCCGAGCCGAGTTCCCGCCGCATTCAGTTCGGAGACGTAAACATCCGGATTCTGAGAATACTTCCCGTAGGCGATGCGCTTGCCGTCTTCGGTTGCGCTGAGCCCGCCCACATCATCGGGCGTGGCCGTCAGGCGCACGGCGGGGCCGGTAATGTGCCCGCGCGCATCTAGCGCTACGGACCATAAGTTCGAGTCCGTCTGATTCGGCCGCGGCTCCGAAAGCGAGTAGATCAGACGATTGTCCCGCGTCCAGATCACCCCCGGGCCAAGACGCGCGTCGCCTGCTTCGGTATGGGGCAGCGGGTAACGCGACGCCGCGGGCATGAGCGTCTCTCGGCGGCCGCTGCCAACATCAATCATGTCGATGCCGGTTTTCATCCCGAATTCTGCCGGCTCGTAGGCGCCCTCCGTAAACACGATGCGCTGCCCATCGGGGGACCAGGCCGGTGGGCCATACATTGTCCTTGGATTCGTGCTGACTTTGCGCGGACGCTCTCCATCTCCTTGCATCACCCAGAGCTCTTCGTCGACATCTGAACCACGAATGAACGCGATCTGTGATCCGTCGCGCGAAACCGCGGCCCGCCGCCCATCGTCAATCAGTTTGCGCGGCACCCCACCCATAATCGATATCTGCCACAGGCTGGCGGGGGCGTTCGGAGCTTCGATCCACGTAACCAGCAGCCGAATTCCGTCCGGATACCACGCCGCCGGTTCGGGGTCGAAGCCTTTGGGCAAATTCAATGGGTGAATTTCTCCGCTGTCGATCTCGCGCAGATAGAAGCCGGTATTGTCGGAGAATGCCAGATATTTCCCATCGGGTGATATCGCCGCCCCGAGCACCGGATGATCATCGGGATTAGCGGTCAGTCGCCGCTGCTTGAACTGCACTGTTCCGTGCGGCCAGTTCGCGAAGATCGCGCCCGCCGCCACTCCGATCGCAAGAATGAGCACAGCCCAAAGAATTCTCCGGTGCCGCGGCTCGGCGGAAACTCGCGGAGGTGCTTGGGCGGGAGCGGTTCCACTCTCCCCGTTCACTGGGGCCACGAACCGGTAGCCGCGCCGCGCCACCGTCTCTACAAAACGGGGATTCTCCGCCGAGTCGCCTAATGCGTCCCGCAGCCGGCGGATGGCTGCGTTCAGGCTGTGATCGAAATCAACGAAGGTGTCAGCCGCCCACAACCTCTTTTGTAGCTCCTCTCGCGTGACCACCGACCCGGGACGCTCGAGTAGCAGGGTGAGAACCTGAAAGGGCTGCTCCTGCAGCTTTACCTTCGATCCGTTGCGGCGCAGCTCCCCAGCATGCAAATCAACCTCGAAGGTTCCGAAGTGAACCGTGCGCGTCCCATTTTCTCCCACCGCAGCCATGAACCCCACTCGCTGATGCCTGCAGTCTAGCAAACTGCCGGCTTTCTCCCTGTGTGATGTCGATTGCTAACCA
>DATGGL010000195.1:0-35715 GCA_035308605.1 Bryobacteraceae bacterium | reverse complement strand
ACGCGAAACAGGATCAGCATCCCCAGCGAGGTTGCCGCGCCACACAACAATGAGCTGATCGTAAAAATAATAATGCACAACAGAAAAAATCGTTTTCGCCCGAAGACCGACGCCAGCCATCCGCTGATGGGAAGGATGATGGCGTTCGACACCAGATAAGAAGTCAGCACCCAGGTGCTTTCATCGTTGCTTGCGCCCAGGTTTCCCGCCATGTGCGGCAACGCGACGTTGGCGATGCTGGTATCCAGCACTTCCATGAACGCCGCCATGGCGACCGACACCGCGATCAACCACGGGTTGTATTTAGGCGTCCAGACTTCATTTGGCGTAGCCATATTCCCTCGTTACTCGACGTACACTTTCGGGTCCACTGATAGCCCCGGGCGCAGGCGATGATCGTCGTTCTGGCCGGGGTCGAGGTTGATCCGCACCGGGACGCGCTGCACGACCTTCACGTAATTGCCGGTGGCATTTTCAGGCGGCAGCAGGCTGAAACGCGACCCACTGGCTCCGCCGATCGCGAACACTTTGCCGGTGTACTCCTTGCCATACGCGTCGACGCTGAATTTGACGCGTTGGCCGGCGCTCATGCGGCTAAGCTGCGTTTCCTTGAAATTGGCGGTGACCCAGACGTCGTCGAGAGGCACCAGCGCCATCAACTGCTCGCCCGGCGAAACATTTTCTCCGAGCTCCACGGTTTTCTTGCCGACAATTCCGGTTACCGGCGCGACGATCGTGCAGTAACTGAGGTTCAGCTTGGCCTGATCCAGCAGGGCCTTGCGCTGCTTCACCTGCGCCGCGGCCGATTTGGCGCGGGTTTCGCTGACGGCCACCTGTTTCGGCGCGGTCTGGGCAGACTCGATGGACGCGTCGGCCTGCGTGATGCGCTGTTTCGCCTGATCGACTGCGCTCTGCGCCACAACTATGTTCTGTTCCGCTTCGCCAACCCCGGCGATGCGCGCGTCAAGGGCGGCTTGAGCAGCGGCCGCCGCCGAGACCGCCGTATCGTACACTTGCCGCGGAATCTCGTCCTTGTCCACCAGCAGCTTGTATCGGCGGGCGTCGTCGTTGGCCTTGGTCAGGTTGGCCTGAGCCTCACGAACCTGCGCATGCACCGATTCCAGCCGCGATCGAGCTGCCCCAAGTTGACGCTCTGCTCCGGTTACCAGCGCCGTCGCATCCAGACGGCCGGAATTCGCCGTTTTCAGTTGGCTGGCTGTGTTGGTATGAACGATGGGAATGTCGATGCGCGAAGTTTCGAGCGCGGCCTCGGCGTCGGCCAAATCGGCTTCGGCTTTCGCGACCGCGACTTGATAGTCCCTCGGATCGATACGGACCAGGACATCGCCGGCCTTCACAAATTGCTGATCCACGGCCAGGATTTCGATGATGTTGCCGCTGATTCGCGTGCTGATCGCATTGATGTGCCCGTCCACCTGCGCGTCGTCCGTGGTTTCGTAAGTGTTGAGATATTTCCACAAGTAATACCCGCCAATGGCCAAAACCGCCACGATCAAGAGCGATATCAGTAATGGGCCGATCCTCGATCCACGGCGCGGCGTCCGTTTTTCCTTCGCAATCTCAGCCATGCTATTTCACCTCCACTAGACGTTGAATTCCCTGATCGGCGGCGCCCAGGGCGCGCGCCAGATTTACTTTCGAAACGTTGTGACTGTACAGTGCGGAGATCAGATTGTCGTTGGCCGTGGCCACGGACTCCTGCGCCTGAACCACTTCAATGTTGTCGCTGACCCCGGCCGCGAACCGGTCCCGCGCCTGCACCAGGGTTTGATTCGCCAGGTTGAGGTTGCTCTGCGAGACGGTTACCTGATCGGCGGCGGTCTGGATATCGAGAAAAGCCGCGCGCACCTGATATTCGATCTGGCCGCGTAGGTCCGCCAGTTCGTCCTGCCGCTGCTTCAAGGTCGCTCTGGCTTCCGCGACCTCGGAGCTGATCCTGCCGCTATCGAAGATATTGAATTTGGCCGATGCGGAAAAGGTGAATGTGCCGTGCGAATTGTTCAGGCTTGGTCCGACATCGCCGTAATCCCCGTTGATCGTCCCCACTGGATAACGTTGGCCGCGGGCCGCCAGCACGGTTTGTTCCGCGGCGCGTACCTGGGCGGAATAACTTTGAACGTCGGGCCGCTGATCCAACGCCATGCGCAACGCCTGATCCTGCGTGATCGAGTTCAGCGGAGTAAACGGTACCGTCTCCGCGAGTCTGAAATCCTGCCCGCCGGCCAGGCCGATGATCCGTCCCAGCGCAAGCTTATCCTTGGCGAACTGGTTCTCCTGTGCCAGCAGCCGCTGCTGCTGCTGCTGCAATTCCACTTGTGAGCGGAGTACATCGATGCCGGCCGCCGTGCCGGCCTTCTGCTGGTCGACCGTGCGATCGTATAGCGCCTGGGCCGTCTGTACCTGGGACTTGATCGCATCCGTCCGCGAAGCATCAGCGATGATCTGAAGATATGCCGCGGCGGTTGCCTGCACCACCAGGTCGCGTGCATTCTGGATCGAGAGGCGCGACGCACGCTCGTTCTCCTGCGCGGATCGGAAGTTCTTGCGCGCCGTGTAATCGAACGCCGTCCAGGTTGCCGATGCACGGACATCCGTGTAGTGAAATGGCCCAACGACGGTTGGGATCGAAACGCCAGGGAACGTGAAATTGAACCCGATCGTCTTCAGGCTAAGCTGTTCCTCAACCTGGGTGATGCCGCCGTTCACCTGCGGCAACAGCATGCTTAGCGCCCGCGCCCGCTGGCTTCGCGCGATCTCGCTGTTGGAATCGCTCACCAGCAGGCCCAGATTGGCCTTCAGCCCGCGATCAATCGCGTCGTGCAACGTCAGCGGGATCGGCGTCGCCGACACCGTGCCGGACGGTACGCTCCCCTGAAACTGACCCTGCTGTGCGAGGAGCGCCGGTACAAACGCCAGGCTGAAGAGTGGGAGTCTCAATCGCATTGGATGTCGCCCTTTCATTTCTTACTTCCGGCGGAGGATGTCTTCGAGTTCGTCCGTCATCAACCCGGTGGTCTTGAATGTCGAGCCGTCGCGATGCATTAACTGAAGCAAGAGGGAACCGGCCTTATCGATGAACGTCACGCTGGTAAGATCCACCGTGAACTTGCCGTGAGGGTGCCGCGCGATGCCCGCCCGCCAACAGTCTTCAAGCGTGGACACGCCGGCGCCAGCCAGGCGCCCTTCCACCTTGAGCGTAAGCGACTCGCCAATTTCCTCGGTCTCGATCTTCATCATGGAACGATCTCCGGGTGATGTAGGGGCAGGTGTCGCGCCAAAGACAGGATCCAGAAGTGAATGAAAATAAAAGGTGAGTAGCCCCGCAGCGTGACTGATGTCAACGAAGGCGTGCCAATATACGGGCACGGGCCCGTGGATTGGAGTTTACGCGTCCGCCGAACGGTGTGTCCGGACCTGAATGCCGAGCTTGTCCATTCGCCACTGCAGCGTTGTTCGTTTCATACCAAGCAACTTCGCAGCTCCCCTCGGGCCACCGACCACCCAGTTGGTCGCATGCAGTGCGTCCATGATGTGGCGGCGCTCGGCGTCTTCTAGCGTATCGATTTTTTTCGACGGCTCGACGCGACTCTGCAGGCCGGAAAGAGGCACGTTCAGGACCGGGCCGGGCGATAGAATGACCGCGCGCTCGACCAGATTCTGAAGCTCGCGGATGTTGCCGGGCCAATGGTATTGCACCAGGGCGCTCATCGCCTCGGAAGGAATCGTATCGATGGCCCTGTTCATCCGGCGAGCGTACTGCTGGACGAAATGGCGAACCAGCAGGGGAATATCGTCGCGACGCTCGCGCAGTGGCGGGACGTGCAGGGGAAATACATCCAGCCGGTAGAATAAATCCGAACGGAATTTCTGTTCTTTCACCATGGCCGCCAGGTCCTGATTGGTGGCGGCTACCAGGCGGGCGTCGGTGCGGATCGTGCGTGAGCTGCCGAGCCGCTCAAACTCGCGCTCCTGCAAGACTCGCAAAAGCTTCGGTTGGAGCTCCAGCGGAACCTCTCCGATTTCGTCGAGAAACATGGTCCCGCGATCGGCGACTTCGAAGCGTCCAATGCGCTGGGCAACGGCTCCTGTGAAAGCTCCCTTTTCATGGCCGAACAACTCGCTCTCCAGCAATCCAGTGGGGATCGCGGCGCAGTTCAACTTCACGAACGCGTTTTGACGGCGCGCGCTCAAGTCGTGAATCGCGCGGGCGATCAATTCCTTGCCGCTGCCGGTCTCGCCATAAATCAGGACGGTCGAATCGGTCGGCGCCACAACTTCCACCTGCTGCAGCAGATTCCGCAGCGCCGGGCTGCGCCCGACGATTTCGTCGAAGCTCATCTCGCCGCGGATCTCGTCTTCGAGATACACCTTTTCGCGCGCAAGCTTGTCCTTTAGTTCCGCGATCTCCCGAAATCCAAGCGCGTTCTCGACGGCAATGGCGAGTTGATTGGCGGCCTGCATCAGGAAGTCGACCTCGTCCTGAGTAAACGCATCCCTTTCGCAACGGGCCAGCGTGAGGATGCCGAGAGTCCGGTTGCGGGTCACCAGCGGGAGAAAACACATCGAGCAGATTCCGTCCGCGATCGCATTTTCCGGCATGTCGCACAAACTGAAATCGTCGGGAGAGCGGCTGACCACTTCCGGTCGGCCGGTGCGGAAGACTCTTACGGGAGCGATGGACTGATCCAGTGAAATTGTGATGCCTTCTCGAGTAGAGGTTCTGGTCGACGGCAGATCCAGCGCGTAAATCTTCAGATGATTGTTTTCCTGATCGGGAAGCGCGACACCGACCCCGTCGCTCTTCATGATCTTGCGCACGCTAGCGGCCATCGCGCGCAAAAGGTCTCTCAATTCCAGGGTCGAAACGACCGCGTTATTCAACTCCAGCAGCAGGGAAAGCTGGCGATTCTTCTTTTCCAGCTCTTCGGAGTTCAACGCATCGTCGACGGCAAGCGCCACCTGATCGACCACCACAGAGAGAAATCGAACCTCGTCTTCTGAATACGCGCCGGGCTTGGTACTGCAGAATCCGAAACTACCAAGTTTCCGCCTGCCGGTGGTCAGGGGCAGCGCGCACGTCGACTGGATGCCTTGCCCCTTGAGAAATTCCACGAGCCGCGGGAAGCGAGTCTCCTGGTCGAGATTATGGATCACCAAAGGCTGCTGGTGTTGATAGACCCACAGCGTCATGGTCTCTTGCGGCGGAAAATCGGGAAGGCGCACGCCGCTGGAGGTTTCGCTCCAGCGCCATTGGACTTTGTTCGCGACCTCGTCGTAATGCGTGCAGTAGATGCCGTCGAAAGCCACCACCTTATGCAGCTCAGTGGTGAGCGCGCGGAACAGCTCGTTCGAATCGCGATGCGATTTGATCGCCTGCGAAACGCGAATGAGCATCTGATAGCGTTCGGCGAATTGAGAATCCATTTGCGGCGCCGTTTTTCAGTATACGGAGCGCGAGCCTAATGCGACTTTCAGGTTGAAGCCCATCTCGCCGGCAGACTGTGAATGTTCGCCCCCCTGCTGCTCGCCGCTATTCGTGCCGGTGAGGATGGGTATGCGGATGCGAATGCATCTTGTCAGGTCCGTGACGATGCCGGTGCGCGTGAATCAGATTCGCCCGTTCGAGCAAAGCCTGGTTCCGGACCACATCCGCCGGCTTGCCTTCGCCAGCGACGCGCCCGTTTTGAAGAACGAAACAGTAGTCGGCGATGTCCTCTACGAGGCCGAGATCGTGCGTCGCGGCGATCACCGTTTTGCTGCCGTCGCCCCAACCGATCAGGAGATCGATGATCTGGCTCTGGCTGCGGGGATCGAGCGCGGCCGTTGGCTCGTCCAGCAGCAGGACTTCGGGATCAAGAACCAGCACCGACGCCAGCGCGACGCGCTTCTTTTCGCCGCCGGAAAGCCGGTGCGGCGGCCGGTCTTTCAAGTGCGCGATCTCCATTTGCTCCAGCATGCCACCGACCCGGCGCGTAATCTCGTCGCGGGTCCAGCGCAATTGCAACGGCGCGAAGGCGACTTCGTCGAACACGGTTGGGTTGAACAATTGCACGTCCGGATTCTGAAACAGGAGCCCCACGCGCCGCCGGAAATCGAACGCGAACCGGTCGTCTTCAAACCGTTCCCGCGCGATCGGCTCGCCATGAAATCGGACCTCTCCGGAATCCGGAAAATACAGCGCGTCAAGCACCCTGAGGAGCGTGGATTTCCCGGAGCCGTTCGCGCCTAACAGCGCGACGCGCGTGCCGCTTTCGATCGCGAGCGAAACCTGGTCGAGAGCGGTTACCGACTCGTATTGGTAGCAGACCGACTTCAGCTCGAAGACGTTCATCGGCCCCACCACAGAGCCGCGGCGGCGAAGGCGCAGAATCCCGCGGCCCACCCCCAGTCCGCCGCAGTCGCCTGAAACTCGTCGATGAGGTAAACTTCGCCGCGAAATCCTCGAGACTGCATGGCCAGATGTACATCGCCGCTCAGGTGAATACTCTTGCTGAGCAGAACGCCAGCCGCCGACGCCGCCAGGCGCCGCCGTTCAGGGGGCGACAATTCTCCCACCGTGCGGCTCTTCCGCGACTCGAACATTTCGAACGCGGTCTGAAGCATGACGAAGAGATAGCGATAGGTCATACCCAGAATCGCCACGAAGACCATAGGAAAGCGAAACGTCCGCAGCGCCTTCAATACGTGCGGCCAAGGTGTCGTGAGCACCATGAGACCCGATAGCGTCGCCGCCGTCTCGGCTCGCGCAATGAGGAATGCCGCACTTCTCAGCCCTGTCACGGTGATCGCAACGCTGCCCCAACTCATCAATGGGGGACCGGGGGTCAAGAAGACGGCCGGAATCGCGATCGTCCCAGTGAAGAACAACGCCGGCCCCCAGATCCAGACGGCAATTCTTGCCAAAGAGACGCGTGATAGGACCGCAAGTACCATCGCGGCAATGAATATCGCACCGATCGCGGCCAGGCTGTGAGACGCCGCGACTACGATCACCAAAGCCAGCATGCCCGCGACTTTGACCCGGGGATCGATCCGCTGAAGCACTCCGCCTTCGGCCGCCATCAGCTCAGCGCGAGCGGCATATTCAGCAGTGGACGTAAGGCTGGCCAGCGTGCGCTCTATGAACGTCGCCTTCATGCCGCGCGGCTCCGCAGCAGCCATCCGGCGAAGATCACAACCAGGATAATCAGACCCGTTCCCGCGAAGGCCGACAAGAGATATCCGAAAGTGGCGCTCTTGAGAAACGACGGTGCGTACCTAGGCATGGGAGCGGTCCACACGGAAGCCAGCCGGCGCATACCCGTCGGCGCTTCCAACGGCGCGGGCTGATCGTTCGAGACCGCCGCGATCTGCCGTCTGGATTCAGGACTTGCAAATTCGTCCGCCGACCATTCGCCCCACGCGCTGCCCGCCGCCAGAATCCCGAGCGGCGTCAGAACCATCAGCACTCCCAACGCGATCCATAGGGGTTTTGTCGCGCGCCATCCGGCGGGTCTCGCCTCGGTCCCGCTCAAACTTACGCCGGGCGCGGTGAGCTTAAGCAGCGAGGGTTCGGCCCGTTGCAGATAGCTGACGACACCCGCCGAGATCACGGCTTCCGCCAGACCGGCGACGGTGAGATGACCGATCATGACCGCGGGAATCGCAATTCTCCACGGATAGGGAGCGTAGAGCGGAACGCCGGAAGAGTCGCGATAGAGCAGCGGCTGAAGCCCCAGCTCGATCGCGGCGGCGAGAGCGGCCAGGTTGATCGAAAGATAACCAGCCACCGCCGCGGCGACGACACGCCGCGGAGAATCGACCGGCGTTCGCCCGGATACAACGCGGTAACACGCGTACGCGGCGAGCGAACCAATAATCGCCATGTTGAAGCAGTTCGCGCCGATCGCGGTGATGCCACCATCAGCGAAGAAGACCGCCTGAATCACCAGGGCGATGGATATGGCGAGAATGGCGGCCCACGGCCCCAGAACGATCGCCGCGATCCCGATGGCCGCCGCATGGCCGGTGGTCCCGCCGGGCAGCGGGAGATTGAACATCATGACGATGAACGAAAACGCCGCGAACACCGAGACCAGCGGCACGATTTGCGTGTTCAGCTTTCGCTTCATCCGCTGCAGCGCGATGTACCAGAAAGGCGCCGCACCGGTGTAAAGCGTGGCGCAGGTGGCCGGACTCAGATACCCGTCGGGAATATGCACCGTCCACCGCCTGCCGTCAGGGCAGATCGCCTCCGGACGTAGTCGCCGTAAAGCGTCCGTGCTTCACGCCTTTGGTCGCGATCAGGGCGTTGGCCAGCTTTTGCACCACGGGAGCCTTGCCCTTCACAAGAATTACTTCGAGACAGTTGTCGTGATCCAGGTGAACGTGCATCGAGGAAAGAATGGACGAATGGAATTGGTGTTGCAACTCGGTGAGCTTCTCGGTCAGCATCCGGACATGATGATCGTAGACCAGCGTGACCGTTCCGAACACGATGGCATCCGACGTTCCCCAAACTTCCTGGACCAGTTCGTTCCGGATCAGGTCGCGAAACGCCTCCGAACGGTTGGTGTATCCGCGTTTTCCGATAAGCTTGTCAAACTCTTCCAGCAAATCGTCGTTGATCGCTACGCCAATTCGACAAAGGTCCGCCACGGGTCACTTGCCTTTCCAACGCTGTCGGAGGTTGCTGAAGAACGCCGCGACCCGCTTACCGCCATGCGCGGCTCAGCGCTGAGCGATTCATTTGATAGCCCGACACAGAGCCGTGAGGGACAGCGCGCGGGTCCAGATCTGTTTTTCAACGACCTCCTAGGCTAGCTTAGCGCATACGAAATCCTTGCTCGTAGCAAATACGTAAATGCGAGGCGATCCGGATGTGGAGGGTGAAGAATAAGCCCTATTTGGCTTCGTGTTCCGGTTTGGACTCTGGTTCGGTCTTGGCCGGGGGCGCTGCCGGCTTGGCGACATCGCCCGCGGCGGAGGATGCCTCCTGCTGGTCCAGACCCTGGTTGCGGACAATGATCGAAATCCGGCGATTCGACGGACTTGTGGGATCGCTCTTGGTCAGCAGGCGCTGGTCGGCGAAACCGCGGACCTGGCTGATACGCGAGTCGCCCAGACCGGACTCCTCTAAAATGCGCCGGGCCGCATTGGCCCGATCCGCCGAAAGCTCCCAGTTGGAATAATCCGAGCGCCCGTACGGAATGGAGTCGGTGTGTCCTTCGATCGCGACCTTGTTGGGCAGATGTGCCAATTCGTTTGCAAGAACTTTCAGCAGCTCGCGGCCGGCGTCGGTTGGTTTCGGATTTCCAGCCTCGAAAAAGAACCCCTTCTGTGTCTCGAGCAGGTCGATGCGAAGACCCTCATTGGTAATGGTCATCTTGATCTGGTTCTGCATGTTTTGCAGAACCGGAATCTGGCGCAGCATCTCTTCCAGCTTGTCCTTTAGCTTTTCGAGCTCCGTCTTACTCAGCGTGAGCGTTTCGCCCGCGCCGGCGCTGGTGGTACCCGTCTGACGCCCGACGCCGGTCGGATCCTGAAAATATCCGCCCACTGCTTTCTGAACCTTCTCACTCGCGCTCAGCAGCCAAAGAACGATAAACAGCGCCATCATCGCCGTGACAAAATCGGCGTAGGCGACCTTCCAAGCCCCGCCGTGCTCATCGTCATGGCCGGCAACTTTCTTGCGGACGATAATGATCGGGGCGGAGGCCTTCGAGCTCAAGCGGCAGCCTCAGTGGGCGCAGCCGCTTCCCCTCCCTTGCGGCATGCTTTGTCCATTTCCTGAAAGGTAGGCCGGACGTGGTGAGGAATCGCGCGGCGGGCGGCTTCGAGCGCGAGCTGTGGGGAAAGTCCCTTCATACTCGCAAGCAGACCCTTACGGATACACGAAAAATAGTCGCCTTCTTCGTCGATCTGCTTCTTGATATTCGCCGCGATCGGGCCTAGAAAGCCATAGCACATCAGAATGCCGAGAAACGTTCCGACCAACGCCGCGGCCACTTTGTGTCCGATTTCTTCCGGCGGTCCGCCCAAGGATCCCATGGTGATGACCACGCCCAGAACCGCCGCGACGATTCCCAAACCCGGGAGACTGTCGGCGACCGTTGAAATCGCGCTGACCGACAATCGGGCGTGGTGATGCATGATCTCCAGATCGCCCTCCATGATCTCGTCCAGATCGTGGGCCTCAATGCCGCCGCTGACCATCGTGCGCATTGTGTCGCAAAAAAAGTGCAGCGCTTCCTTGTTCCCGCTGAACGCGGGATGCCGTTTGAAAAGCTCGCTCTTGTCCGGTTCGTCCAAATCCTGTTCGAGAGAAGTAAGGCCGTTCTTCCGGGCGGTATTGAAGAAATCGTTGAGGAACCGCAGAGTGTCGAGATAGACTTTCCCGGTGTAATGGCTGCCCTTGAACGCTTGAAGAATATTTCCGAGAATCGCTTTCAGGACGTGGGGCGGATTGCCAATTAATAGGGTCCCCAGAGCGGCGCCACCGATAATCAGCAGCTCGGCGGGCTGCATAAGAACCCGGAGATTACCTTTTTCAATAAGATAGCCGCCAACGATACAACCGATCACGACGGCGATCCCGGCAATTGGAAACATTGGATCGAAGGCTCTCCTAATAATTTTGTACTGCTAAGGTTACCCTCTTAATCGGCAGCCTTAGGCCCGTACTGTAGCCGGTACTGGAGAGAGGAAGATCGATCCCGAAACCCTTGTTTTTCAACTACTAACGTCTTAGCGTCCGTTATTAGCCGGGGGACCGGCAATCTGGACCTTGTGGAGTTTTTCGTCCCCGTCGTATACCGTCGCCGTGATCTGGTCACCGGGTTTCAGCGTGTCGAGGATCGATGGGTCGTCGACCTTGTAATCCATCGTCATCGCGTCCATCCAGCCCTCGACCTTTTCGCCGTTGATCTTCAGACTTTTCGACTGCGTATCCACGGCCTCGACTTTGCCGCGGAATGTGTAGGACTTCTGTTCAATGGGCGCTTGCTTGGAGCATGCGGTCATCGTCAGGCACACTACAGCCGCGGCGATCCAAAGAGTAACCCTACTCATGATTCAACTTTAGAGCGCGCGCGGCTATTACTTCAACCCCGTTAGTTCAAACCCGCGTAGTTATATAGAACCGTCGCGATCGATTTTTCGGCGCCCGCCATCCCGTAGGTGGTCCCGGCGCCTTCGATGACGTAGAACTCATTCGCAGCGTGCGCGCGTCCACCGTTGCCCACGGCGCCGCCACCGATCGGCATCGCGACCGGAGAAACTCGTTGCCCGACCTTGCCGTTGCCAAAGAGATACGCAGGCCAGTATCCGCCCATGTCGGCCGAATCCGGGACGTGATTTTCCACCATCATGCGGCGCGACTTTACACCGAACGCGTCATACATCCGCGCCGCGGCGGAGTTGATTTCATTTTCCGGATCCATTTCGGACCAAGGCACGTCGCCGATCACCTTCATCTCGACGTCCTTGTACCCGTTGCGATCCAGTTGCGCGCGGATCTTCTTCGTCAGATCCATGCCGTTCATATTCGGCACGTAACGGATGTTGTGCTTAGAGGTGATCTTGTTCGGCAAGATCGCTCCAGCGGCGTCCGCGTACATATTGCCGCCCCAGATTCCATCCATGTTGAACGAGGTTTCAAATTGCTGCATCCGCATGATGTTGAACGGATCGTCCGCAATGTAGCGCGCGACACCCAGGTTCGCTTCCATGGTCTTCAGGTCGGCGTTTTCCACGCGCTTCCTGAGCCGATCGAGCTGCTCCTTGGTGGGCGGGATCTTATTTTCGTTCCATCCCTGAATTAGAGGCGTGTTGCCGTCCTTCGAAGTCAGCGTGGCGAGCATCTGGATGTGCCGCCACGCGGGACTGTCGACCGACCGCTTGTTCGCGCCATGAATATCCGATTCCACAGGACCGCGTCCCCAGGCTTTGCCGCTGGTGGTCAATTGGATATAGACGCAGCCTTCGGAACCGCCCGGGCCGAGCATCGTGTCGGCACCCTTGAACAGGTCCGGATGATCGCGGACGAAGTTGCGGAGTCCGATATCCATGCGCTCTTCATCCCCCTCGGCAACGAAGATCACGTTGACCGGAAGTTTTCCACGAACGGCGCGGATCGCCATCAACGCGTTGTACTGCGACATCTCCGGGCCCTTTGAGTTCGTCGCGCCACGAGCGACCAGCACTTTTTTGAACTTGTCCTGCTCGATAATGGCGGCATCAAATGCAGGGACCTTCCAGGCGTCAGGCTGGGTCACCGGCATCGTGTCGTATTGCCAGTAGATGACCACGGTCTTGGGAGCGCCTTCGTCGCACTTGGCATAGACCACAGGATTGCCCGGCAGTCCCCATTCGGTGACACCGGTGTCATAGACCTTCGACTGCTGGCACCCGAGCTCATCGAAGAAGCCCTTGACCATCTCGGCGGTTTCCTGGATTCCTTCGCCGCTGTTCGAAATGCTGGGCTGCTTGATCCATTTCTGGAGCCGCTCGACGTGCTCATCGAAATGTTCGTCGATGTAGCTGTAGACCTTCTTCAGTTCATCGCTTCGAACCTTGGTCAGGTCGATATGCACGGTTTGATCGCCCTCGGGACGATACTTGTGGGTAATCTGTTTGGCGGAGGCATTTCGCACGGGGCCGTTCTTGGAGCAGCCGATGGAAATCACCATCAGACCAATCGAGGTCAACATGAGTCGCATAACTTCCCCCTTCCCTTTACCTTCTAAAAGCCGTCACTGCAAAGTTCCCAAACACCACGCCGCGGCGCCAAAGCCACAAACACGATGGCCGGTTGCGCGCAAAACAGCCAGAAGCTATTCGTAGCGGAGGGCGTTGATCGGATCGAGACGCGATGCGCGCCGCGCCGGATAAAATCCGAAGAAAACACCGACTGCTCCCGCGATTCCGAACGCGAGCGCCACCGAGGCCAGTGAAACTGACGCCGGCCAGTCCAGCAATTCCGTAATCGCGAACGCCACGATAAACCCGAAGGTGATCCCGGCGACGCCGCCGCACAATCCGAGCGTCACCGCTTCCACCAGGAACTGGAGCAAAACGTCACGCTGGCGGGCTCCCACGGCCCGGCGAATCCCGATTTCGCGCGTGCGCTCCGTAACCGAGACCAGCATGATATTCATGATTCCTATGCCGCCGACAACCAGGGAAATGGTGGCGATCGCGGCCAGCAGAGCCGTCATGGTCATGCCCGCGCGATTCAAGGTGCCGGCCATTTCCGACATATTAATCTGGTCCACCTTGGGCATGTTGGCGAGCACGAACGCCGCAACCGAGGTATACAGCCCTTTGGTCAAAGCTTCCGCGGCCTGCGTTTTGACAGTGAAATCGTCTGGGACCTGATATCCGCCGGGCCCGTTGGGCATCTGATTTCCCGGAAGCCCGGTTTTCCGGACGCGCTCCATCGCGGTTTCCGTATCGAGATGATGGCGCTTCCGCAGCAGGACTTTGATCTCGTCCGAGATGCGAGTCGCGTCGCCGGCATGCGCCGAAAAGACCGTGATGGTGTGAATGTGTTGTACGTTGAGCAACTGCTGGAGAAGCGTAAACGGAACAAAGACGCTTTCGATCTGCTGTTCATCGTTGCTCGCGGTGACCCCGATCACTTTAAACGTCTGATCGTGAATCACGACTTCTTTGCCGATCGGGTTGACGTTATCGCCGAACAGCCGGTCGCGCGCCGATTGCCCGAGCACGGCGACCGCGGCCTTCGAGGAAACGTCCCCTTTCGTGAAGTACTTGCCGCGTGAGAACGACCATCCATGAATCTGCGGGAACGAAGCATCAGTGCCCTGAACCTGCGTGTGCGTGCGCTCGCTTCCCGCGCTAACCCAGGTCCGCAGAAGCACGCCGCTCGAATAATACTTCACACCCTCGATTTTTCCGATTTCGTCGGCATCCTCCGCGGTGAGCGTGCTCGCCGATCCGAGGCCAGTGGGAATATTCGATTCCGATCCGCCGCGCGTATAATTCCCGGCGCGGACGTTGATCAGGGTGGTGCCGGCTGACTGAAGATCGTCGGAGACCGTTTCGGACGCCCCCGTGCCCAACGCGACCATAGCAATTACCGCCGCCACGCCGATGGTCATGCCAAGCATGGTGAGCGCGGTCCTGAGCTTGTGGCGGTTCAGAGCTTTAACAGCAATGCGAAAACTGGTGAGCAACATCTATTCGTACCGGAGCGATTCGATGGGCGCGACTTCTGACGCCTGCCGGGCTGGATAGTAGCCGAAGAAGATCCCCACAGCGGCTGCGATTCCAAAGGAAATCACGACGGCCCAGGGCGAAATCGACGCTGACCACGACGCCCATTGAGAAATGCTGAAGGCGGCCACGACGCCGATCACGATCCCGACAAGGCCCCCAATCACGCTGAGCGTAGCCGCTTCCATCAGGAATTGCATGAGGACGTCCTTAGCGCGCGCGCCTACCGCCCGGCGGATCCCGATCTCGCGCGTGCGTTCCGTCACCGAAAGCAGCATGATGTTCATGATCCCGATGCCGCCGACCAACAGCGAAACCGCGGCCACGCAGGCCAAGAGCACGGTCATCGTCCGGCTGGCGCGATCGAGCGTCTTGCCGAGTTGTTCGAGCGTCACTTTCTCGAGCACGTCGACGTTGCCGATCACCGATCGCGCGACCTCCGGCCGCATCCCGCCCTTGGCGAGCGCCTGCCGGGCTTGTGTCGCGACGGTGAAATCGTCAGCTTGGGTGGCGCCGATTTTGTGGCGCTGCCGCAGCAACTCGGTGATCGCTTTGGATAACCGCGTGACATCGCCGGTGGATGCCGCCGTGACGGTAATATCGTTCAGCTTCGTCAGATTCAGCAGCCGGTGAATCGTAGTGAACGGAACATAAATCGCGTCGAACTGATCGTCGCCCGGAGCGGCAGCGACCATCCAGCTTCCGCTGCTGACGACGCCGACGATCTTGAAATCTTGTTTCCACAGTGACAGCGTCTGTCCCACCGGATTTTGATTGCCGAACAATTTCTCCGCGACGACGCTCCCCAGCGCCACCACTTGCTCGGCGTTCGATTCTTCACGCCGCGAGTAGAATCGACCCTGATCGAACTTCCACGCCCGGCGGATCATCGGCAGCGAAACATCGTCGCCATGCAGGCGGGTAAACCAGCGCTTCGATCCGGCGGAAACATGCGCGTTTTCGTGGACGCCCTCGGAGACGTACTGCACGCCGCTCAACGCCCGGATCGCGTTCGCGTCGCTGGCAGCGAGCGTCGCCGCGGCCCCCAGGCCGGCTTCGCTATCGCCCAGCCGCTGGCTCGCGAGCGGATGATCGTGCTTTTCCATCGGATCGTCTTCCGGATGGAATGCGCGAATCCAATGCGGTTCGTCCCTCAAATTCCAAACGGCGCTCTGAAAGACTCCTGGCGACGTCAACCGCGCATTTTCGACGACGCCCAGGTCGTCCTGCGTCTTGACCTTATAATTGCCCGCCGTGACGACGATCAGGTTCATCCCCGCGGCCCGTACTTGATCCTCGATGGCGGACTGCGCGCCGCTGCCCAGAGCGATCATGGTGAGCACCGTGGCGACTCCGATGGTCAGACCGATCATGGTCAGCGCCGTCTGAAGCTTATTCTTCGCGAGCGCTCTCCACGCCACCTGAAAGCAAGATCGATACGACATCAGGCTCTCCCTTCGGCCATCCGCTGCTTATGCGGATCAGATTATGATACCGCGTTGTTCCTTAACTTCGGTCCGGATGGCAGGAGATTCCTCTTAGCCTGGAGCTTGCTGGGACACGCCCCCCCCGCGCTGTCGCTTGCGGCTCTGTGCCGGCTTGACGTTTTCGATCGCCGAAACACGAACGGCCCTGTTTCAACAGCCGATCTTACAGCGACACTTGCCGGACCAGACGGCGGAGTTCCTGGGCGTAGCCCGGAACTTCATCGTCGGCGGAATTGCCTTCGTATTCGAGTCCGACGTAACCTTTGTACCCGGATTTTCCGAGCAGCGCCAGTAAACGGCTCCAATCCGCCTTTTCCTTCTTTCCGTCGGCGCCGGAAATGATCGGTTTCAGGTGCACGCTGGTTGCGTAAGGGAGCATCGTCTCAAACTGAGCATAACCGTGATCCCGCAGGTTCCCGGAGTCGGCGTTAATGCCCGCCCACGGCGAATCCGTTCGCTTCGCGATTTCGATGGTTGGGGCGGCGGCCGTCGTCAGCCCGCCGTCGTCCTCGACGCCGATTGTGACGCCGCGGGTGCCTGCATATTCCGCGCCCCGCTTCATGACTTCCACGGCCCATCCAATGGCCTGCTGTTCGGTCGCGCCTTCGGGGATCGCGCCGCCGAAGACGCGCATATGGCTCGCGCCGATTTTCTCGGTGACGTCCACCCACTTCTTGATGTTCTCGAATTCTGCTTTTTGCAATTCGGCGGTCGGCTGCGCCAGACGCACACGCACGCCGGCGTTGTAGATCTGCACGCCGTTCTTGAACGCCGTCTTCCTGAGTGATGCAAGAAAGGTATCCGAGGTGTCCGGGAACCAGTAGACCGTGCAATCCAGTCCGTCGAGCCCCCAATCCGAGATCCTGTGAATCAGGTCTTCATATGTAAGCGTCTTCGCGGCTAGCTGCGCTCTATAGGAGTACGCCACCAGCCCGGCTCGCAAGCGTAATTTCTTCGCTCCGGATTCAGGAACCTGTGCCGCGACCGGAAGGGCCGCCAAGGCGGTAAGAAGTTGTCGACGATCCATAGGTAAAACTCTACACGAAGCAAGGTTCGAAAGAAACCGTGCCAGCCCGACGTGGTTACGGCGAGAATAAGAGGAAACTGCTGATGCCCCCGACTGACGCCTCCACACCTTTGAGAACCATTCCATCGCTCGATGGAATGCGGGCGTTGTCGATTGGGCTCGTCATTCTTTCGCACTGCTGGTCCTCGATGCCGCCGGGAGTGAGGAAGATCCCGATCGTTCCCGCAATCCTCTCGGATGGCCATCTTGGCGTCGCCGTTTTCTTCGTGATCAGCGGATATCTCATCACGCAACTTTTGTTGAAGGAACTGGACGGCAGCGGAACGATTTCCTTAAAGCGATTCTACTTTCGCCGTTCCCTGCGCATCTTTCCCGCTTTCTATGTCTTTATGGGCGTCATGGCGATCCTGTGGGCGGCGGGGATAATCCCCGAACATTGGCCCAGCTTCATCGCCGCTGCCACGTATACGCGGGCGTATTACAAAGATGCACAGGGATATTTCATCGCCCATACGTGGTCGCTGAGTATCGAAGAGCAATTCTATCTGGCTTGGCCGCTGCTTGTGTTGCGGCTGAGGCGGAAGCGCGCTCTTTACGCGGCCTTAGCAAGCATCGTCCTGATGCCTTTAGGGCGTTTCGCTATGTACTGGATTACGCCGAGCCTGCGCGGTCACGAGGGCTATATGATCCAGGGTTGGATCGATACCCTTATGATCGGCTGCCTTCTCGCCTTACTAAAAGGAAATCCGCGGTGGGAGCATTGGCATCGACGCTATCTCAACGCCTGGACCACGGCTGCCATGGCGGCAATCGCGTTCATAGTCACGCCGTACATCCATAGCAGACTTGACGGAAGAATTGCCGGCGCTTATGGCCTATTGGTGTTCTATAGTGTTCAGCCGCTTTGCATCGGGGCGGTACTTCTGTACGTCGTGGAAAATTCCCGCTCCCTAGCCGGACGCGTTTTGAACAATGGTCTACTGCGGCACGTCGGAATGGTGTCCTATAGTCTCTACTTGTGGCAGCAATTGTTCACGGCTCCTGAACTGCACCTTTTCCCGTGGGGATTGCTCTATCTTTGCGTTGTTGCGGAGGCTTCTTACTGGCTGATCGAGCAACCTGCGCTCCGTCTTCGAAGCACAATGGAGCGCAGGTTTCGAGGGTTACCGTCTCTAACTACAACTACTGCGGGATAATTTGTCTCGCCAGCGGGGCCGTCGAGGTAACGCCCGTCCCGCTCACCGTGGAGCAGCCCGTCGTTCCCGGACCGCCGGCGCAACCCCACCAATTCTGGGTTGCCATAATGGTCCCACTGCCAAGGTTGTCGATCCCGATGCCGTTTTCGTCGAAATTGTTCAGATGGATTTGAACATTGGCGCCGGTCTTGATCGCCACGGAAACTGCTTCGTCCGTAATAAAGTTATTGGTAATCACCAACCCGGTAATCGGTGAGACGCCGAGCACATTGATCCCCGTCGGTCCAGGCGTCGCGGCATCCTGAGTATCGGCGGCGTTCCCGCTGATGGTATTTCCCGCGATGAGGATATCCATCATCACCTGGCCTGGCGCATGAGAGTGCATGGTGACGCCCGGAAGTCCATTGCCGATCAAGGTGTTGTTGATCACCACGTGGCTGTAATTCTTGGTCCCGGGGATCGGGTCGAAAATACCTACGCCCGCGCCGGCTCCAGGCAGCCCAAGTCCGTTATAGATAGACGTATTTCCGGCGATCGTAACTCGATAGATGCCGGGTGACGGCCCGATGATATTCGCCGCCGGCGGGTGCGATGCGAGAGTGATCCCGCAGGCGTACGGATTTCCGGTTACCGTGTTGCCGGTGATCAGATTGTCGTGGGTTGCCCCGGTTTCATCGCTGGACAGAATTCCGCCGGAGTTGAAGTCAACCAGGTTGTTGGCAATGATCGAGTGATCCACGGCCATCAGATGGATACCTTCGCCGCAGTCCATGGATTCCGATGTCTCGAACGCCGGCAAACCGATGCACGTCGCCGCCGTTGGATTGAGACTCTTGGTGTTGTTCGTGACGTGGTTCTGCGAGATGGATACCGATGACGCATTGGTCACCAGGATCCCCTCAAAGTTCGCGTTTTCAACCGTGAAGTTCCGGATGGTGACGTTGCTGAGACCGGCATTATCGAAGCCGTCAACGTAAATTCCGTTCGCCATGCCCGTAGCGTCGATAAATGTCACGTTCGCGCCCGCGCCGAGGAGCGTGATCGGGATCTTGATCAGCACGCTCTCTTTGTACGTACCCGCGGCGACCTGGATGACATCATTGGCACTGGCGCCGCCGAGCGCGGCAGTGATGGACGGGTAGCAATTCCCGGCGCCTCCGGGCGCCACGCACGACGTCGCGGCGGACGCTGGCCGGCACGTTCCGGCAATCAGCGCGAGAGACAATGCGCTGAACGCAATTCCTGAACGAAATCCTTGCTTCTTCTGGATCGTGTGAACACTCGTCTGGCAAGGTGACTGCATGCATTCCTCCTATTTTTGTTACTTTTTTGGGATTCCCGTTGGGGTAAACCGGATTGAAGTATAGCCTGCGGATGTCTTTATGGCAAGGAGACGCGAAAATCAGCAGCGTTTCGCGTATCCGCAGATTTTTTCGTGGATTATTGGATCCTTGCCACGCCCTCGGCAACGGCTGGAAAATCCTTCATTACGGCAGGGTCGTGGCCTGTGAGAATCAGCCTCGGGCTCGCGGCGAGCTGTTTCATTCGGTCCTGTGCGCGCAGATTCGACTCGGCGTCGAGCGTTGCCGCGATAGGGACGTGCTTTTCCAGATTCTCCTTCAGGTACACGTTGTCGCTTGCGAGCACGACGGTACCGCTCGCGCTATTCACGCCGATGTATTGCGATTGATAAGTATGCTTGCCGCCGATGTAGCAAGTGATTCCCGGAATGATTTCCTGCGCGTCCCCGTTCACCAGGCCGACGTGTCCTTCGATGTTCAGCTTCACCAGCCCTAGCAAATCCTCCGGATCAGCCGCGGTACGCTTATGCCCCTGCCAGGCTTCGCCGGCGTAGTATTCGAGCTCATCCTTCTGAATCCAGACTTTGGCTTTCGGAAATAAATCGAATCCGTCGGCGTGATCCCAGTGAATATGGCTGATTATGACGTCGGTGATGTCTTCCGGTTTGAGTCCAACACGCTCCAGAGCCTCCGAAGGTTTTTGGTAATCGGCCGGATGCCATTGGCGCATGAACTGGTCGCGATAAAAACCGCAATCGAACAGGATGTTGCGGCCTTCGCCCTTGATCAGCCACACCATCATTGCGATGTCCATTTTCCGAGACTTGTCAGCGCCCGCGACCAGTCCGGCTACTGAAAAATCCTTCAACGTCGCATAACGAATTCCATAAACCTCGTATTTCGGCTTGGGCTGCGCGCTCAGGAGTCCAGCAAGCGCGACGCCGGCGAGAACCTTGCTGATCTTCATCCGGACTCAGCCCCTCTTCTTCTCTGCCACGGCTGAATTGTGGAGCGCGCGAATGTATCCCATACTGTACGACCAGCCGTTTTGCTTTCCAGCGGCCATCCCAGGCACATGGTCGGCGATGAGGTTGCCGCGGAAATCGATGTCGACCAAAGTCTTCATCAGCTTCCACATGTCGGTGTAGCCGTTGTCGATGTAGGTTTCCACAAAGTCGGGAATCGGGCCCGTGACGTTTCGAAAATGGATCTTCCAGAGCTTGCCCATCTTCTGAAACGCGCGGGCAGCTTCGTAGACATCTTTGCCCGTGTACTTTCCGCCTTCCGCCCACGTTCCGCAGCAAAGGCAGACTCCGATGTTCGGTGAGTTGGCAATCTCGAGCGCCCGCACATATCCGTCGAACGTACCGAAGATATGCCTTGGGATGCCGCCCAGCTCCGGGACCGGTGGATCGTCAGGATGGATTCCGATGCGTACTCCCGCCTCTTCAGCCACCGGAGCGATCTGGCGAATAAAGTATGTGTAGTTGTCCCACAGCTCTTCTTTCGAATACTTGCGCCCGTGCGTCAACGGGCCTTCATAAGTTTTACCGTTCCAGAAGCCCTTGGCGTTGGCTGTGTGAAACGCGCGCGATTCACCGCCTCCGCGCGTCGTTTCCGGCGTGCTCGACCAGATGCCATTGGCCATGTGCGCGTAGGTGATATAGCCAATGCCGGCTTTGCCGGTATCGCGAATATACTGTTTCAGCCACTCGATTTTCTGGTCGCGTCCGGTCAGGTTCAGAGTGATCTCCTCGATATTGCGGTTGTCGTTGTTGGAGATGTTCCAGACCTTCAGCCCGGCCGCCTCGACGCGTTTCTTGATCGCCAGAAAATTATCCAGCGTCGCATGTCCGTTGGCTGTGCCGACGTTCAGGTACTCCACGCCCATCTGCTTGATCCAGGTCAGATCCTCGTCGCTGACGTTCTCGGAGACCTGCATGGAGATCTTGATGCCGGGAGACAAAGGATCGAGCTTGCGGCTTGTTGCAAGCGGCGTAAAAGCGGCCGCAACCGCCGCCGTGGAGAAAGCCCGCCGGGTCAATTCGTTCATGGAATCCACTCCTGGTTCCTGATAATACACCGCCCAATGAGAACATATCCGGACCCGCTTGCTGCCGCGCGCGGTTCGGTTGCGATGCACCGAACCGCGCACGAAGTGAGCAGGTCCCGACGCTTTCTCAATGTTGCCCTTCAATGCGATCGCCGCGCCGGCGAAGCAAATCGTGTCAAACTACGGATGATCGAAAGGCGGTGCCTCGTGAATCGTGCGGTATCTTTGGTTTTACCCCTATTTTTGACGTTCGCGTCGGCCGCGACAGCGCAACACCTGCTGGTTCTGAATAAAGAAGGATCTGTCGCGATCGTCGATCCGGTCACCCAGAAAGTGCTTGGTCGCGCGCCCACGGGCGAGGGCCCGCACGAAGTAGTCGCTACCACCGACGGCAAGCTGGCAGTGGCATCGAATTACGGCTCCGGTCCAGCTCCCGGCCACACCCTGAGCGTGATCGACATAGCCAGCCGCAAGGAGATACACCGCGTCGATACGACGCCTCTGATGCGCCCGCACGGCTTGTTCTCGATCGACGGAAGGGTGTACTTCACGGCGGAAGGGAGCAAGGCGATCGCCCGTTACGATCCGGCAACCAACAAGATCGACTGGCTCCTTGGCACCGGCCAGGATGGAACTCACATGGTCTACGTAACCAAGGACCAGAATCTGATCTTCACATCGAACATAGGCGCGGGCACAATTTCGATCTTCGCCAAAACGGGCACAGGGCAGGACTGGCGGCAAACCGTAGTGCCAGTGGGCCCGGGTCCGGAGGGTTTTGACGTGACGCCCGACGGCAGGGAGTTGTGGGCCGCCAACTCGGGAGACGGGACGGTCTCGATTGTGGACATCGCCGCGAAGAAAGTGACGCAGACATTTCCTGTGGGCGCCAAGCGGTCCAATCGCTTGAAGTTCACGCCCGACGGCAAGCGCGCGCTAATTTCGGATCTGACCAGCGGCGAGCTGATCGTGGTCGACGTGGCTTCGCGCAAGGATATTAAACATCTGAACGTCGGCAAAGGCGTCGCTGGAACGCTGGTGTCGCCCGACGGGTCGCGGGTCTACATGGCGGCGACCAACGATAACTGGGTGGCCGTGGTCGATTTGAAGACTCTCGAACTCCTTAGCCGGATCTCCACCGGCACTGGACCCGACGGCATGGATTGGACCACCAGCCGTTGACGGATATCGCGAAAGTCGCGGTCGTTACCGGCGCTGGCAGCGGCATCGGCCGCGCGGCTGCACTTGCAATGCTCGGGGCGGGATATTCCGTAGCGCTCGCCGGCCGCCGCGCAGCCCAACTGGAGCAAACTGCCAAAGTCGCAACGTCCGGCAAAGCTCTGGTTGTTCCTACGGATGTCAGCCAGCCTGATTCCATCAGGCAATTGTTCGCCAAAACTAAGGAAGCCTTCGGCCGGCTGGATGTTCTGTTCAACAACGCGGGCATCGGCGCGCCCGCGATTCCCATGGAAGATCTGACGCTCGATCAATGGAACGCGGTCGTAAGCGTGAACCTGACCGGCGTTTTCCTTTGCGCGCAGGAAGCCATCAAAATCATGAAGGCGCAGGATCCGCGCGGCGGACGCATCATCAACAACGGGTCGCTTTCCGCTCACGTTCCGCGGCCCCGTTCGGCGCCCTACACAGCGACCAAGCACGCGGTCACCGGCCTGACCCGCTGCATATCGCTCGACGGACGCCAGCACGATATCGTGTGCAGCCAGATCGACATCGGAAACGCCGCGAGCGAAATGACCGAACGAATGACCACCGGCGTTCTCCAGGCCAACGGGACGACCGCTCCCGAACCGCGCATGGATCTGAAACACGTAGCCGATGCCGTGCTGTACATGGCGAATCTTCCGCTGGACGCCAACGTGCAATTCATCACCGTAATGGCAACGAAGATGCCATTCATCGGCCGCGGCTAGCGTAGCGCTAGTTTAACGCGCCCCGGAAAACCCGCTTGCCGGCGCGCGAGAGTCAGCGGTCCCGCATGTTTTTTCGACAACCTCTTGCCGCCAGACCCACTAGCGGCCACTCGCCCAGTCGTACTGCGCCGCAGCCTGATCGATCACATCCGCCAAATCCTCCGGCGGCAGCAATCGCTCGTTGATCAACTGCTTCCCGGCGAGCGCGATTTTTCCCAAATATTCGTCCCGGCTCGTATAGCGCTCCTCCAGCGAACGCCGCGAATCGCCCGCCCTCTTTTGCGCTCGCGTGCGCGCGAAGGGATACATGGAACCGGCCTCGCCCAGAAACTGGTCAGACGACCCCAGCCCGGCCCCCCGGTAATTCCAGCCCGCATACGTCGCAACCGGAACCTGAACTGACGGCAGACGGATTCCCGCCCGTGCATTGCCATCCTGATCGACTTCTGGCACCAGCCCACCGTACGGCTTGCCGACATGCGGCGGTTCGAAACCGACGATTCCTTTGCTCCAATGCGGTCCGAAATCGAGGCGATACGTGATTAGCATCGGCGGAGGCAAGCGAAGGTCGGGAATCTTCGGCCATCCGGCAGCTTCAGGCCTGGTCAGCGTCCCGTCGGAGATTCTCGGATAGCGGCTCGCGGGAGGCTCGGCGCTCTCCGTCACCCACGCATCCATCGCTGTGAGAAGCGCGCGAACCACCGGCGTGCGATCCAGCGTGCTGAGCGGCGCCGCCGTTCCGCCGACCGGCGCCGGGGGCCACGGACCAACGTAATGAGGGCCGGCCGCAATCGCATAAATCCGTACGCTCGAAGGAGGGTCAATATCGTGCTGCCCGGCAGGGTCGGTGTGAATCAGCGATCCCGCGCGATTGAAATATTCGGAGTTGCTCAGGATATGAAACATTTTCGGCGCGACGTGCCGCGCCTCCGCCCGCGTAAGCAATGCGCCCGTCGCGCCCGTCAGCGGATCGGTTTCCGGACCATCCGTGAACGGAAACATATCGACGGGATAGAAGATGTTGAAGAACTGTTCGGCATCGCGCGAGGCCTGCGCGAAGCGATGGTTGAACGACCCGCGTCCCGCACCGCCGACTTCGTCGATGACGCCGTCAAAAACAATGCGCCCCTGCTCATCTTCGTTAAAGCCCTCATAGAGAAAGTGCCGCAGAAAGCGCCCGCTTTGGGAAACACCCCATCCGTACGCCACACGAATTCCATGCAGCGGATTCTCCGCGCCATCGGCACGCTTCAAGAAGCTGATCAGATCCCGAGTGCCCGCCAGCCCGCATCCCACCACGCGCGGATCGCGTGCGCGGTAAACGACGTCGTAAATGCGACCCAGTTCGAAGCCGCCGTCGACGGCGACACTCGAATCGTTCAAGAAGCGCCACTTTTCGCGCGAAACAACGCGCGGCGCGTCCGTCGGGCGATCGCGCACCGTCATCACATTTTCAGAGCTCGCGGGATCGTCGACGGGATAAGCGCGATGCCCGCGATCCGTCAGCGGTCCGCTGTCGGATTTTGCGTTGGGAATAAAATTTCCGCGAACCAGGCCTGTGATTTTGTTACCGTGATCGGTCGCGATCGGCATGTCCATCCGCATCATGCCCTCGGGAACATCCCATTGCCAGCCCATCCACAACAGCGAATACCCGAGCGTCATCAGCCGCCCGTCGCCGAACTCCGCCGCCGTTTTCGGATCGGCGCTGCCCAGCGCTTTCTGAAAGGTCCGCAAGAGCGCTTTGCCGCCGCGATTGCCTACTTCGTAGAGCAATCGCCCGTTGCCGCGTCCGGAGTCGACCGGCTTCAGCAGGTAGAAATCCGCCGTGAATTCGACCTCGCCGCGTTTGCCGCGGGGCGCCAGCGCCAGATCGACGATCGCGGCGTTGGCGGGCGTGGATGGGTCCAGCGCGAACTCGATCTTGCCTACCAGCTTCTCGTATGGACCGGCGGCGCCGAAAGGTTTTCCGCCCAAAACCGCTTCACGCCGCTCTACGCGGATCTTTACGACTTTCGCGTCCGCCGCAGTCGCCGTCAACAGTGAAATCAGGATGGCGAATCTCAGGGTCATAGACTCGCCATTCTATCGCGGACGAGTCTTCTTCCAGTGTCTATTTCCAGTCTGGGTGTTCGGAAAGACTCAAGGTGTTTCCATCAGGATCTTTGAACCACGCAACTTTCGCACCCGTGGGCGTGGTCCAGATCCCCAACTCATCCTGGGGCATTTGACCGTAACGCTCGAACCGGACGCCGGCTTGCGTCAGTTCCGTGACGGCGCCTACGATGTCGGGCACCTGCCAGCCCAGAACCGTCCCCGGAAATGCAGGGAGCTGCTTGCCCATGCCGAGCCGCAGCATGATGCCGTTGGCTTCGAAAACGAGCGCGAACGGCGGCTCTTCGCTCACCAGACGCAGGCCGAGTGTGTCGCGATAGAACTCCTTCGCTCGGGCGACATCCACGATGGTGATGAAGCCGATAATGTTGTACTTGCCAAGACCGCCGCTTTGCTGAGGCATGCATCCATGATGTCACCACCTCGCGCGGCCAAAAAAGAAGGCAGTACGATTCGGCGTACTGCCTCTTTTTAAAACGCCTTTACTGAACGTCGGTCACTTTCCCGCCATTGAAGGTAATCTTCATGTCGGGATAGACGTAGATCTTCTTCGGTCCCAGATCGACGATGCTCTTCGGCGCTCCGAGAATCCCGGTAACCTCGTCGAACGTCTGCCCGAGGGCAATCGTCTTGGGAGGTCCTGCGGGGGCCGCCGCAGCCGGGGTCGCGCCGTCCGCCGGCACGTCCGCCAAGGCTTCCTTCTCTACTTTGTCAGCCTCCTGCAACTGCTGGTTAATCTGAGCCGCGGCCTGCGGATCGGGTGGCGGCGCTTCCGCAGCGAAGTCCGCCTTCACCGGCGCTGCCTTTGCGGACGCCGGGATCGCCGGGAGACCACCCTTCGACTGGTTCGCCTGCAGATCGCCCATTCCCGCGCTGATGGTCTCGCGCATGTGATTCTGCATATCCTGAAGATCCGCGAGAGCGACAGAGACCGTCGCGCCTTTCTTGCATTCGACACCGCCCTTGGTGGACAACATCACCAGGTTCGCGGCCGTGGCGTCCGCCGCTGGCGGTCCAGCGAGCTGAAGTGCGTCGCCTTCGCTCACGGCGCATTCGTTTCCGTTGGCGTCAACCACATCGATGGCAGCGCCGGCGATGAAAACATGCTGGATGTTATCGCTGAGCATCCGCGCGATTCCGCTCGATGCCGGATCCGGCTCTTCATGCCGCGCGGCCAAAGTGGCTTCCTGATTTTCAAGCGCGAGCTGACGTTTTACTTCGTCGGCGATCATCTGCTTGACCTCCGGCGTAAGGGCGACGGCATCCGGCGCTGGCGCCGGTGGCGGCGCCTGGGCAGCCGCGGCTTGGGCAGCAGCGTTTGCAGCCACATTTGCCTGATACGCAGCCATCAAGGTTTGCGAAACCAGGTAATCGGTCAGCCACAGCGATGCCGTCGGATAAACCGGATAGGGCGTGAAGTAGGCGCCGTAATACCCATACCACGGGTTTCCGACAAAGCCCCATGTGTACCGCACCGGAACAACCCACGGATTGTAGGCCCATCCATAAAACGCAGGCGCGTAGTAAACAGGCGGGGCGTACCCTTCCAGGTACACGCCGTGATACGGATAGCGCCGGTAAAAATGATCGTAAGCGCGCCCATCGCGGTAATACGTGCGGTGCGCGTATTCGTGTCCGCGATACATGTAAGGACGTTGCACGTAACCCCGTCCTCCGCGTTCGGCGACGATCCGGGAGTGGTCCGCCCGCTCCATCGCCACCCGGCGATTCCCATTCAATCCATGATGAACGTCCATCCCATGGGCATGGACCTCGGCAGGCCGTCCGTTCGCGCGAGTGCGCACCTCAGCGCCGTGCGCCGTATGCACTGTGTGACTTCCGGCTGGCGTCGGCCGCCCGCCGCCTGGACCCCTGCTCGATGCCGTGGCTCCTCCACGTCCCGAAGCGCCGCCCGGTGAACCGGCTCTCCCCGCCGGCGAGGCACTCCGCCCCGCTGTCCCGGCGCCCGTTGATGGGCCCCGTCCCGCAGTCGTGGCGCCTCTGCCTGCTGTCGTTGGTCCCCGGCTGGCCGTGCTTGCGCCAGACGTCGTCGGACCTCTGCCGGCGGTACTTGGACCTCGGCTGGCGCCGGACGCGCCGCCTGCAGCGTGACCCGCGGGCGCGGCCGCCTTCGCCGGAGCAGCCGCTTTAGGCGCGGCGTGCGCCGGAGCCGACGGTTTCTTTTCCTGAGCCGACGCCATCAAGGCGCCAACGACCACCATTAATGTGCCGCATAAGAATCGGTTTGAGGAGTGAGTTCGGAACAGGTTCATGAGATTCTCTTTCTGCTAAACAAGCTAGTTTGACGCTTACTGGACGTCGGTGACCTTTCCACTGACAAACGTCACCTTGATGTCCTTGTAGTAGTAAATCTCTTTCGTGCCAACTTTGGCGATCTTGACCGGTTGACCGAAATTCTCCACCACTTGGTCCTTCGTCTGCCCCAGGGAAATTGTCTTAGGAGGCGCAGCCGGATCGTCGGCTGGCGGCGGAGGCGGCGGAATGGGCGCGGGCGCGGCGTCGGATGGCGGAGGAGGCGGCGGGATTGGCGCCAGGGCTTGTGCCGGAGCCTGTTGGGCAGGGGCTGCCGGCGGCGCGGGCGCACCCTGACCGCCCGCCGGAACCTGCTGATCTCCCTTCGCGTCTTCCTGCGGCTGAACTTTAAATACTTCCGCGACCACTTTAGCGGCCGCATCGGCTGGCGGCACGCCTTTAAAAGGGAAGGTCAAGACGGCCCGATACCGGACTTCGTTGATCGCGTCCGTGAACAACTCGAAAGCGACCCCATTGTCTTTGACGTCGATCTTGGTGACCCAGAACTTTTCGCCGGCGACGAACGTTCTGGTCTGTCCGCCGGGCTTTTGCACGCCGGGAATACGGCTTCCGAATCCGGCCAGCTTGCCCAGCGCGTTTTGGGTGATTTTGCCCTCTTTGTAGGTGTTCTGGTAGGGGTTCGAGGTACTAGCATCCACCATAAGCAGGTTGTCCTTCTTCAGGACCACAATGGCGCCCGCTGTAACGATATCCGTCCGGTCAGCAGTGGCTTTCGTTAATGCGTATTCGGATGTAAGTTTCTGCTCGACCGCAGCCTTGTCCTGGCCATTGGTCAAAAAGCAGACGCCGATCAGTAAAATGTTGACGGGATTAGAGATCTTGAGATTTAGCATGGGTACATCCATCCTCGAGATGCGCTCACAACTGCTCCGATCAGGATTTTCATGGAGTAACGGCCAAGGTAGTATACACCTGCCACTTTTGCCATACAAGCAATGCGTGCTTCTATCCCTACGTTCATACTGTGACCCGTAATCCGGTGGCGTTACAGGGTAATCATCGGCATGGAGCCGCAAAAAGAAGAGACTCCCCGGTGTACTCCCTGCTGGATTCCCCGAAACCGGACGATGACTACAACATGGCAACGGGAACGGAATCGCGACAGGACCCCAAGACTGGATCCTTTGCGGGCCATCCGGTTCTGACCGTAAAGTCCTCTTCGTCAAACGGATCGAGTGAACTGGCTGGCAAGTTACTGGATCTCAACGATGAAGGGGTCAGCATCGAAGTCGGGGCCTTACTCGCTCCCGGACTGCGGGTAGAGATTTCGGGTGAAATCGAGAGTGCTGCCGGTCCCTATCGCCTCCGCCGGAAATGCCTGGTGTGCCGCTGCTCTGCCATCGAGAACGGCAAATACATCGTAGGGCTCACTTTCGAGCCCGCTTACGGCGAGGCGGGCGGCGCGAGCCAGGCCACTGCGGCCGCGTCGGCCGGAGCCGCGGATCACTACGAAACGCTGCAGCTAAGCCGTAATGCGAATCTCGACATGATCCAGCGCGTGTTCCGCATTCTGGCGCAGCGCTACCATCCGGACAATCTGGAAACCGGGAATCCGGAGCTGTTTCGCGAGATCGTCGAAGCGCATCGGGTGCTGGGCGATCCGGAGCGCCGCGCCGCCTACGACGCTCAGTTGGGCGCGCAATCACAAAACCGCTTCAAGATTTTCGAAACCTGGCAGGACACGCGCGGCGTGGATGCCGAAAAACGGAAGCGCCAGGGAATCTTATCCCTGCTCTACGGAAAGCGCCTGACGGATCCACATTCGCCGGCGATGAGCATGCGCGACTTCGAAGAGATGCTCGGCGTTCCGCGGGAACACCTCGAATTCAGCCTCTGGTTCCTGAAAGAAAATAAATGGATCACGCGCGCGGACAACAATAAGTTCGAAATCACCTGCGCGGGCGTCGTGATGGCGGAGGCTGACGAAGCCAACACCGTCCGGACGCAAATGGCGCAGTTGCCTGCTCCCCGCTAGCTTTTCATTTCCTACGAAAGCTGGCAGTTTTCAACTAGTCCATCAGTCCAGCCTAAGAGTATCCCCTTTGATTTTCAGGGCTCGGGGAGATATGATGACACGGTTTCGCGGTTTCACTGGTTTCGCGGTTTCACTGAATGTCCAAGACGATATGAGGATCGGGAGCGCGCGAGTCGCTATTTTCGTCATCACGGCCGCCACGTTGCTGGCCCAGCACGAGTTCGTTCCGGCTGATGCTCTGGCGGGCAGCACACTGTACATCGCCAATTGCATCTACTGCCACGGTCCGGAAGGCGACCAGATCCCCGGCATCAATCTCGGCCGCGGAAAGTTTAAACGCGCATCCACCGATGCCGACCTCGTAAAAATCATCCGCGACGGCATCCCGGGAACGGGTATGCCCGCGCAGGCGATGCAGGAACGCCAGATCATGTTGATCGTCGCCTACCTGCGATCGGTTGCCGCGACGCCGGTGAGCAAGCTTCCGCCGGGCGGCGAAGCGGCTCGCGGCAAGCTTGTGCTCGAAGGCAAGGGCGGCTGCTTGAACTGTCACCGCATAAAGGATGCCGGATCGCGCGTCGGTCCCGACCTGAGTGATATCGGATTGACCCGGCGTATCGTCGAAATAGAGCAATCGATTCTGGATCCCGACGCGCTGGTACTTCCGCAGTATCGCTACTTTCGTCTTGTCACCAAGGGCGGCGCTACGCATACCGGACGAATTCTCAATCAGGACAGCTTTACGATTCAGATGATCGACACGCAGCAGCGGCTGCTTTCCTTTTCGAAATCCGATCTGCGCGAATTGGTAGCGATCGAAAAGTCTCCCATGCCATCGTATCGGGACAAATTAACTTCCCAGGAACGAACCGACCTGCTCTGGTATCTGGCGTCTTTGAAAGGTGTGTGATTTTGAAAACTTCTCTACGCGCAGTGCTCACGTTGGCCGGCGCGAGTCTGCTTCCCGCCCAGACCTCGCAGGCGCCCGTGTCCTTCGATCGCATCATCGGCGCTCAGAAAGAGCCGCAAAATTGGCTCACCTACTCCGGCGGCACGATGAGCCAGCGGCACAGCCCGCTGACCCAGATCACGCCCGACAACGTGAAGAACCTGGATTTGCAATGGGTCTTCCAGGCTAAGTCGCTCGAAAGATACGAAGTGACGCCTCTGGTGGTCGACGGAGTCATGTATTCGATCCAGAATCCGGATGACGTGGTCGCTCTCGACGCGGTCACGGGCAGAGTTTTCTGGATGTACTCCTACACGCCTTCCAAAGAAGCCCGTCCCTGCTGCGGACGGTTGAGCCGCGGCCTGGCGATTTTAGGCGAAACGCTTTTTCTCGGCACGATTGACGCGCGCTTAGTCGCCCTGGACACGAAAAACGGAAAACCGTTGTGGAACGTGTCGGTGGGTAAGCCCGAGGAAGGCTACGCGATCACCCACGCGCCGTTGGTCGTCAAAGATAAAGTGATCGTCGGCATGGCGGGAGGCGAGTACGGAATTCGCGGCTACATCGCGGCGTTCGAGGTAAAGACCGGGAAGGAAGCCTGGCGCTTCTACACGATCCCAGGCAAAGGCGAGCCCGGCAACGAAACCTGGAAGGGCGATTCCTGGATGCACGGCGGCGCGTCGATCTGGGTGACCGGCTCCTACGATCCCGAGCTGAACCTGACGTATTGGGGCGTCGGTAATCCTGGTCCGGATTGGAACGGCGACAATCGCCTGGGAGACAACCTGTACAGCGATTCGGTGGTGGCGCTGGATGCGGACACCGGGAAGCTGAAGTGGTATTACCAGTTCTCGCCGCATGATGAGTTCGATTACGACTCCACCCAAATCCCCGTTCTGGTAGACATGCCCTGGCAGGGGAAGGATGGTCAAACGCGGCCGCGAAAAGTGATGCTGTGGGCCAATCGTAACGGCCTCTTCTACGTAATCGACCGCTCGACGGGCGAATTTCTGCTCGGGAAGCCGTTCGCTAAAGTCACCTGGATGAACGGATTCGACGAAAAGGGCCGTCCCATGAAGGTCGCCAGCGCGGCGTCCAGCAAAACGGGAACATTGATCTTCCCCGGTAACCAGGGTGCGACGAATTGGTACAACCCGTCGTACAGTCCGCACACCGGACTTTTCTATATCCCGACCTGGGATGATTATTCGTCGCTTTTCGTCAAGCAGGATGCCGAGTACATCCAGGGCCAGACGTTTAGCGGAGGCGGGCCGCGGAATACGGCGCCCCCGATCGTTACCGCGGGATTCAACTACCGGAAAGAGGGCGAGATGTACGGCTCCGTCCGGGCCATCGATCCAAAGACCGGCGAAATGAAATGGGACTTCAAGATGGCCGACGTCACCGATGCCGGCATCCTCACAACCGCATCGGACGTCCTGTTCAGCGGGGGCCGGGAAGGCTATTTCTTCGCTCTCGACGCGCGCAACGGAAACCTGCTTTGGAAATCATCCGTCGGAGGCCGTGTAACGTCCGGCCCCATGACTTACTCCGTCGCGGGGAAACAATACGTGGTGGTGTGCGCCGGTAACTCGCTTTTCACTTTTGCCTTACGCCAGTAACCCTCACGCCAAGAACAAGGAGAAATCTTCATGAATAAGACGCTCAACAACAAATGGACCAAGGCGCTCGGACTGTTGGCCTGCGCGGTGGCCGTTCTGGCCTTCGCCACGGCGGTCGCGCAGACGCCGAAGCCGAAACATATCAACCGGGCCATCGAACTGCTGGAACAGGACCAGCCGATCTATTACACGGGTTCACACTCCGGCACCGAAGGCACTTACGAGCAGGGGAAAAAAGACGCGCAAACCTTCGCCGATTACATCAGCTACGACATGGAACATGCTCCTTTCGACGTGAAGGGCCTGGCCGATTACATGCGCGGCCTGGTGGCAGGCGGACCGACCAAGAGTGGCCATCGTACACCGGCGGTCATCGTAAACGTTCCGGTGAACGGGACCGACGAAGCCTCAGTGCGGGCCAATGCATGGATGTTCAATCAGGTGCTGGCGACTGGCGTCCACGGCGTTCTTCTGACGCACGCGGATACTCCCGGTGCGGTCCGGGCATTCGTCGAAGCGATCCGTTTCCCGGTTCACAAGCAGGGCGTGGATCAGGGCATCAATGAAGGACGACGCGGAGCGCATGGAACCCCGACGGCCGCAAAGATCTGGGGCGTCACCGATCAGGAATACGTCGACAAAGCCGACGCATGGCCGCTGAATCCGAACGGCGAGCTGCTGCTGGGGTTGAAACTCGAAGACAAGTACGCTCTGGCCAACGCGGAAGAAAATCTGAAGGTTCCCGGAATCGCCTTCGCCGAGTGGGGACCCGGAGATATGTCCCTATCGCTCGGCGCGAAAGGCGGAGTCAAGGATCCTCTTATGGTGGCCGCGCGCGCGAAGGTTCTCGCGGCCTGCAAAGCGAACCACAAGTTCTTCCTGAACACCATGACGACCACCGACGTGATCGACATGATCAAGGAAGGCGTCAGAATCGGCCCGGCGAGTCCGCAAGCAGCCGAAATCGGCCGCAAATATACTAAGCGGCAGATGCCCTGGTAGCTCAGCCCTTGCCGGTTCCGAGCGCCGTCACTAAGTACTGAACTTTGTCGGGCCCTGGATTCTTCACGCCGTGCTCGTCGTTTGAGAAAACATAAAACAGCGAGCCCGGCGTGAGTCGCGTTGTTTTTCCGTTCACTGTGACATCGAGCATTCCGCGTTGAACGAACATCATCTCCTCATGCGAATGATGGTGCGGCGGATGCGGCATTTCGCCCGGATTCAGCTCGGTAATGTGCATTTCGACGGCGTATCCCAGGTGGGTGTCTCCGTTCAGCACGGCGCGCGACGTACCGTGGGCGGACTCCTTGACCTTGAAATCCTCAAACTTGAGGGCCGCAGAAGGCAGCGCCTTGGTTTCCGCGGATGCGGATGCAACTGCGCCCGCCAGCGCCGGCAGGGCCAGCCCGAATCGTCGTCTCGAATACTTCATGGTAAACGCCTCCTTAATAACTTCCAGACCGTTCGCTATTCTAACCCGAACCCGTCTTCTACCGCCTCCGCCGGCCTTGGGCCGCGACCAGTTCCCGGCTTCCTGCCAGCAACTGGGCGATCTCGTCCCAATCCAGCGGCGCCGCGTACACCTTCAGCGAAACCCACCCATGTTTTCCGATGTAAGGCGTTCGATAGAATCGCGCATCGTCCAGAAACACGTCCTGAACGCTCTTCTCGACGCGCACACAAATCGATAACTCGCCTTTGTATTCCTCCAGGACCGCGTAAGTCTTGCCGCTGACCTGGAATGCCGGATGTCCGAACGTCACCGTCTCCGAACTGTCCGGGATACGCGCACACGCGCTGCGCAACCGTTTGAGGATTTCAGCGTGGGATTTTTTCATTTGATTTCGATCAGCTCGATTGCCTCCCGGCTCGGTCCCTCGATCATCACCGCCCGCGTGTCGCCGAGCTTGTAGGGTTGTTCTAGAAACCGCACGCCCTCGGCACGCAGCTTCGTGACCCACGCGTCAAGATCTTTGACGCTGAGAGCGAAGTGATCGGCCAAATGTCCGCGCGTGCTCACCAGCGGACGATCCCCCTGCCGGGCGTACCATTGCACCGACACATCGTCGAAGGTCACGCCGGCGCTGGGAATGCGGATGTCGCCTTCCTTCTTAAGCGACGGCCAGCTTCGCTCGCTGCGCTCCACTTTACAGTCGGCTTCGGTGTGCTGCGGACCGCGGCCATTAGTCTTCGCGTTGAAGTGTTTCTGATACCAGAGCTGCGCGCAGAATGGATCCTCCTGGTACATGTGCACATGATTGAAGCGCTCCGCCGGCTGATTGCCAAGATATTCGACGATCGCGCCATCCGGTCCCTGCAGATAGGCAAACCCGTTGCCACCGGCTGGTTTGAGGCCTGTGACTTTAGCTTCGGCGAGCTGCGCTCTTGTCCGCCCCAGCGTGCCGCCAGTTCCCGGATAGGTGTCACTGTTGATGAAAACCTCGCCACCTTCTTCCGAGGTATAAAGCGGAAGCAGCTTCACGCCGTTCCGCCGGAACGTGTCTATATTTTTCCGCACGTCGACGACATGAAAACCAAAATGCCAGATAGCCGTCTGCGGCTCGAGCGGAGCGGGCGCACCCACCTTCGTGAACAGCACATAAACTTTCCCCGATTTCAGCGCCGGAAGCCCCGCGAAGCTCGACCGCGACGTCGTTGGAAATTGCTTCGTATAAAATTCGATGGCGGCGTCTGGATCGACGGAATTGAGATGCAGATGATGGAATCCCGGCGACTCCTGGGCATGGCACGCCGCCATCAGCACAACCACAGGCACAAGACGTTCAATCTTCATTTCGTTCCCATTTCGTTCCCATTCCGTTCAATGTAACAGGATGCCGAATCGTGTATACTCCCGCTGATGCCTGCGGATTTGAGCCTCAAGATTCATACGGAAGCGGACGCGACCACCATCTGTTGCCACGGACGCTTAGTGGCCGGAGTCACCGAGACTCTTCGCGATGAAGTCCGCCGTTTGATCCCGTCGAGCCGGCGCATCGTGCTGGACCTGACGGATCTCTCCCAGGTGGACAGCATGGGCCTCGGAACAATCGTCAGTCTATATGTGTCAGCACGCGCGGCCAACTGCGGGCTCGAATTAATCAACTTAAGCGCGCGCGTCCGCGAGCTGCTGGGGATTACGAATTTATTGTCGGTGTTTGAAACCTGCGGCGAACACCGGATCAAGCTGCACTGAACTCAGTCGCCAGCCTTCGCAAGTTCGGCAATAATTGGATCGATCTGCTTCTTCCAGAGCAGATAGCCGTTGCCGTTTAGGTGAATTCCATCGACGGTCAGATTCTTGGCCAGCGCGCCATTTTCAACGAATGCGTCCCGCAGGTTCAGATAGATGGTCGAGTTTCCGTCGGCCAGGCTTCGGGCCTGCCGATTCACCTGCTCGCTCCAGTTGTTGAATTTGGGGGCTTGCGTCGGAAGCAAGCTCTCCAGGTAGATGCGCACGGCGGGCGACGATTGACGGAGTCGTGCG
>DATGGL010000194.1:0-1922 GCA_035308605.1 Bryobacteraceae bacterium | reverse complement strand
CGTCTCCGCTCCGGAATCGCATGAAGCCGTTCTGAACGCCCTGCAGAAGGCCGGTCTGGCGAGCGAATCCGCGCAAATCGCGATGGTTCCGAAAAATCTGGTCCGTCTGGAAGGCAAGAATGCCAGCGGCATGCTCCGGTTGAACGAAGCCCTGGAAGAGCATGACGACGTGCAGAACGTATACTCCAATTTCGACATCGACGAAAAGGAGATGGAGGCGCTTGCCGGGTAAGCAGGCGCGATAACATCCATGCGCGTTTTGGGCATCGATTGCGGCACAGAACGCACCGGGTGGGGCGTCATCGAGAGCGATGGACGCCGGCACAGCGTGGTGAATCACGGCGTGATCCGCACGCTGCCGCGCGATGGCCTGGAAACACGTCTTGCTGCGATTGCCGGGGCATTGCGGATCGTAATTTCGCAGCACGCGCCCGAAGCTGCCGCGGTCGAGGAAGTTTTTTACTCCCAGAACGTCAAGACGGCTCTGAAGCTGGCCCATGTGCGCGGCGTAGCCCTGCTGGCGATCGCCGAGGCAGGCGTGAGACTGGGCGAATACTCCCCGCTTGAAGTCAAGGTGAGCGTGGTGGGATATGGCCGCGCCGAAAAACATCAGGTGCAGCTCATGGTGCGGTCGCTGACGGGCGTCGAGGTGGAATCCGAAGACGCAGCCGACGCCATCGCAGTCGCCATTTGCCATGCGACCCAGACCCTGGTGGCATCGAACCGCATCATGAGGCTCGCGCGATGAGCGACTCTTCGAGCCCCGCTTGCTGGCCCGCGCGGCTCCCTGTCGATCATTTACCCTCGATCGGCCGGCCCCGAGCCGCGAACGACAGTGAGCGGGTCTTGACCTTATTACGCCTGCTCGTTCTTGTCACCACCACTTGCGTGGCCCTCGCCGCCGATTCCCCGCGCATCGTGTACATCAAGTCATTCCCCGGATCCACCCCGGCCTATGTCGAGATCACCATCGATTCCTCCGGCGCAGTCACCTACAAGGAAACCGCCGACGACGATCCCGAAACCTTCAAACTGGAACCCGATTCCACCGCGCAGATCTTCAGTCTCGCCGCCAAACTCGACCACTTCTCCCATCCGATCGAAAGCGGCCTCAAAATCGCCAACATGGGCGCGAAAACCTTTCGTTGGGAAGACGGCGACAAGAAGGCCGAAGTCAAGTTCAACTATTCCATCGACGAGAACGCCAAGGCTCTGCACGATTGGTTCGAACGGATCACCGAGACCGAGCGTCTGGTAGTCATCTTCCGCCGTGCGGTCCGCCATGACAAGTTGGGCGTCAACGAATCCTTGCTGAATATTCAGACGGCATGGGAAAAGAAGCGGATCAGCGGCGCGGCTCAGTTCCTGCCGCTGCTCGATCAAGTCGCGCAGAACGACACGTACATGCATATGGCGCGGGAGCGCGCCGCGCAGTTAGGGGACGCGATTCGCGCGAAGTCGAAAGCGGAATGAAGACGCGGTACATGGGGTTGTTGGACATAGGTCTCTTGGTTGCCGCAGCCGCGGTCGGACTCGCGCAGCAGGCGCCCCTTCCTGCTCCCGCCCCCTCCGCGATCGACGTCGAAAATAAAGAACTGACCGACGCGATCACCGACGCGAACAACAGTAACGTCGATATCCTGCGCGCTCTCGAAGGTTTCCTCAAAAAGCATCCCCAGAGTTTGCAGCGCCACGAAATCGAGCGTTTGTTGGCGCGCGCCGCGGTCGAGGTGAAAGACGATCGCCGTACCGTCCTTTACGGCCAGCGAGTGCTCGAAGGATCGCCCGACGACATGCTGTTACTGGACCGCGTAGCGCGCGGCTTGCTGGCTCTCGGTGGACGCGAGAACGCGACCGCGTCTCTGAAATATTCGGGAGCGTTCGCCGACAACGTTCGAAAGCTTCCGCCTGCGGAAGGCGTG